>CAWKEZ010000065.1:0-7915 GCA_963848545.1 uncultured Thermoleophilia bacterium | reverse complement strand
TGTCTATGTAGCGTACTCAGTTCGTCGTCTTGCTGTGGCGCACGTAGAGGTTGCCGGCGGCGTCGAGGGCGACGGCGGAAGGGTAGTAGAACCGCGCCAGCGGGCCGCGGCCGTCGGCGCTGCCAGGCTGGCCGAGTTCGCCGGCCAGCGTGGTCACCACCCCCGTCGGGGCGATCTCACGGATGGTGTCGTGCAGGGTATCGGCCACGTAGAGGTTGCCGGCGGCGCCGCGGACCATGCCGGCAGGTCCGCTGAAACGCGCCCCGCCGGCACGGCCGAAGGCGTATGGCCCGGCGAGGACGGTGATCACCGGGGCGCCGGGCGTCGTGTTCGCGGCCGCTCCCCCGCAGGCCGTCGCCACGGTGGCGAGCAAGATGAGAACGAGGATGGGTGCGAGCGGCGCGCCCGACCGTGCCTTCATGCGGACTCCTTCGCGGCTCAGCCGACGACCGCCCGACGGTAGTCGGCGATCACCCGCGCGATGTGCCGATCGACATCAGCCGGCAGCGGCGCGACGTCGTGCGTGGCGATCAGCTCGTGCGCCCGCTCGCTGGCCTCGCCCACCAGCGGGCGCCGCTCGTAGGTCGCCCAGGACTCGCGCTGAAAGACTCTGGGCCACCAGATCTCGCCCGCCCGATGCCACTCACGGGTGCTCTTGCGCCCGAGGAAATGCCCGCCGATACCGACCGCGGCAATATCCTCGAACAGTGCCGTGCTCTCGTCGATGCGGCAGGGGCGCATGAAGCGCTCGATCGCGCCCACGGTGTCGCAGTCGAGGATCATCTTGGCGAAGCTTACGGTCTCGGCGCCGTCCATGAGACCGAAGGCCAGCAAGCTGTCGGCGCCCGACAAGGCACAGGCCATGCCCGTGAGCATGCCCTCGGAGCCGGCCTGGAAGTTGGTGCCTTTGGCGTCGCCGCTGATAGCACTGGCGGTGACGGGCAGCCCGTAGTAGCGGCTCATCTCGGTGCAGATCGCGTTGATGAGCCCCACCTCGGGGGTCGCGCACAAGTAGGCGCCGCTGCGCAGGTTGGCGACCGCCGTCCCGATGCCCGAGATAAGGCCGCAACCGGGTTGCGCGAGCTGGAAGAGCACCACCGCCGAGAGCAGCTCCGCCATGTTGACGATGCACGAGCCGAGCACCGTCATCGGCCCCGTCGTGCCGGTCAACGCCATGGGCAGGATGAGCACCGGCACGCCGGCCTTGACGAGCTCCATGGTCGCCTCGGTCATCTCGCGCTCGTGCATCAGTGGCGCCACCGTGCAGTTGATGGTGCTGAAGATGGGCCGTTCCCAGAGCGACGCGCCGGCCACGGCCGCGAAGATCTCGAGCAGGGGCTTCACGTGCGCCACCTGGCGCACCTCATCCTGCAGGTGCTTGCTGCAGTTGCGCAGGGCGATGCCCTCGATCTCGAGGCCGGCGGTGAGCGGGTCGAGATCGCGCGCCGAGATCGGCGGCCAGGTGTAGTCGACCTCGGGCAGGGCATCCAGGAGGCGCATGGCCTGCCGCATGTCTTCGGCAGTGCCCTCGGTGCGTAGGCCGGTCACGTCGTCGTACATGAACGTCCCGGTGCCGTCGCTGCAGAACAGCAGCGAGCCGTCGCCGAGCACGCAGTCGTGGCGCGGATCGCGGGCCGCCAGCCTGACCTGTCGCGGGCAGGTCGCCAGGCAACGCTCCACGAGCTCCCACGGGAGCGTCGCGCGTAGCCGCTCGTGGTCTACCACGGCGCCCGCCTCTTGGAGCAGCTCGATGGCGCGCACCGAGTTGTAGCCAATGCCTACCTCGGCGAGCACCCGTGCCGTCTGCTCGTGGATGAACTCGCGCTCGGCCGCGCTGAGATACTGCATGCTCGCTCGCGCCACCTCGACCTCCCGCTCGTGATGATTACCTGCCATCGTCGCCGGCCGCGTGCGCGAGTAAGGGCCCGTGATCCCGGCGGCGGGCGCTATACTGGCCCCGCAAGCACTACCACCACTGTTGACGCGGCCGCCGCTGCCCGGCAGCTCGGCCGCGTGCACCGCAAGGAGCGCCCGATGATCGCTGCCGCGCACGTGAACTGGCACTATCTGCTCATCCTGCTGCTTCCGTCGGTGGGCGTGATCGTCATCATGGCGGTGACCTGGTACTCGAGGATGTCGCACCGCCGGTAGCTCCCGAGAAGAGCCGCCCGCCGCGGCCGGCCCGCGCGGCGTAGCCAGCCCGCGCGCCGCGGCCGGGCGCGCCCCGCCCTCTACCCCCCGATCCTCAAGCAGGCCGCGTAGTGGTCACCCGCGATGTGCACGTCGGCGGGGTCGGTCTGGGCGCACTCCGCGATCGCCTCCGGGCATCTCGGGTGGAAGCGACAGCCCGTGGGGATGTCAACCGGGTTCGGTGTCTCGCCCTTCAAGATCACATGCTCGCGCTTGGCCTCGGGGTCGGGCACCGGGATCACGCTGATCAGGGCCTTGGTGTAGGGGTGGGCCGGGTGGGCCACGACCTCCTCGGTGTCGCCGATCTCGACGATGCGCCCCAGGTACATCACGGCGATGCGCTCGCTGATCACCCAGGCCAGCGAGAGGTCGTGGGTGATGAAGACGTAGGTGACGCCGAGGCGCTCCTTCTGCTCGACCATGAGCTTGAGGATGTCGTTGCGGATAGACACGTCGAGCGAGGCCACCGGCTCGTCGGCGACGATCACGTCGGGGGAGAGCACCGTGGCCCCGGCGATGCAGACGCGCTGCCGCTGTCCGCCGGAGAGCTCGTGGGGGTAGCGGTAGAGGTACTCGGCAGCGGGCCGCAGGCCGGCCTCGCTGATCGCCTTGACGACGCGCTCCTCCTTCTCGCGCTCGCCCGCGCAGAGACCGTTGACCTCGAGCGGCTCGGCGACGATGTCGAAGATCGTCTGCTTGGGGTTGATCGAGTTGTAGGGGTCCTGGAAGATGATCTGCGCCTTCTTGCGGTACTCGTGCAGGGTCTTCTTCGAGAAGCGCTCCACGGGCAGGCCCTTGTAGAGGACCTGCCCGCCGGTGGGCTCCTCGAGGCGCAGCAGGGTGCGCCCGGTGGTCGTCTTGCCGCAGCCGCTCTCGCCGACCAGGGCGAGGATCTCGCCCTGCTTGACGGCGAACGAGATGCCGTCGACGGCCCGCACGAACTTCTTCTCGGTCGTGACGAGGCCTCTGAAGAAGCCCTGCTGGATGGGGAAGTGCACCTGGAGGTCACGGACCTCGAAGAGCACGCCGTCGCTCACCTGCGCGGCCGCGAGGTCGCGCACGGCGACCTTGCCCTTCTCGTAGGCGGAGCCGGCGGCGGGCAAGCTCTGCTTTGTGGTCGCCATCGCCTTTTAGACCCCCTTGACGCGCCAGGTGGCAGCGCACGACGTGGCCGGCCCCCACCGTGACGAGCTCGGGACGCACCGCGCGGCAGGCCGCGTCGGCGAACTCGCAGCGCGGGGCGAAGCCGCAGCCCGGCGGCGGTTCCAGGAGGTTGGGCGGGTCGCCGGGGATGGAGGAGACCATCTCGCGGCGCTCGTGGATGTTGGGGAAGGCCTTGATCAGCTGGCGCGTGTAAGGGTGGGCGGCGCGCTTGAAGATGTCGGTCGCCGTGCCGCTCTCCACGACCTCGCCGGCGTACATGATGACGCCCTTGTCGCAGGTCTCGGCCATCACCGAGAGGTCGTGGCTGATCAGGATGAAGGAGAGGTCGAGCTCGCGGCGCAGGCGCGCGATGAGCTCGAGGATCTGCGCCTGCACCATCACGTCGAGGGCGGTGGTGGGCTCGTCGCCGATCACGAGCTTGGGGTTGCAGGCCAGCGCCATGGCAATCATGGCGCGCTGGCGCATGCCGCCGGAGAGCTGGTGGGGGAAGTCCATGACGCGCTTTCGCGAGATGCCGACCAGGTCGTAGAGCTCGCGCACGCGCACCATGGCTTGCTTCTCGGAGAGGCCCTCGTGCAGGCGGATGGGCTCGGCGATCTGGCGGCCGGTCTCCTGCACCGGGTTCAAGGCGTTCATCGCCCCCTGGAAGATGATGCTGATCTCCTTCCAGCGGATCTTCGCCATGCCGTACTCGGTGCGTTTCGCGAGGTTGCGCCCGTCGAAGAGGATCTCGCCGGAGACGATGCGGCCGTTCTCGGGGAGCAGCTTGAGGATCGAGAGCGCCGCCGTGGTCTTGCCGCAGCCGCTCTCGCCGGCCAGGCCGAGGCTCTCGCCGGGGGCGACCGAGAAGCTCACCTTCTCGACGGCGTGCACGAAGCCCGTGCCCAGTTTGAACTGCGTGCAGAGCTCGCGGATCTCGAGCAGGCCCTCGTGGGGGATGCGCTCGGCGGGCTTCCTCTCGGGGCTTGGCGGCTTGGCCGTCCGGGTCATGCCGCGGCCCCCCCTGCTCCTCGCCAGCGAGGGCCGCACGGCGCTCGGTGCCGCTCTCTTCACGCTTGCGCAGCTTGGGGTCGAGGACCTCGTCGAAGGCGGTGCCCATCAAGTTGAAGGCCAGCACGAGCAAGACCACGGCAATACCGGGGGCGAGCAGGTAGACGAGCGCCGAAGGTATCCCCGTACCGCCCTGGTCGAAGACGTGCTGCAGCATGGTGCCCCAGCTGAAGTTGAGCGGATCGCCGAGGCCGAGGAAGGAGAGCGTGGTCTCGGCGAACACGGCGATCGCCACGGTGAGCACGGCGTTCGCGAAGATCAGCGGCATCACGTTGGGCAGGATGTGCTTGCGCATGATGTGCAGGTCGCTCGAGCCGACGGCGCGGGCGCGCTCCACGAAGGGCGCCTCCTTCACCGAGAGCACCCCGGCGCGCACCACCCGCGCCGTGCCCGCCCAGCTCGTGAAGGCGATGACCAGGATGATGATCGCGTAGTTCTGGCCCCAGGCGGCGGCCAGCACCATGGCAAAGGGCAGCCAGGGGAGCACCAGAAAGACGTCGACGATGCGCATGCCCACCTCGCCGATCCAGCTGCCGTAGTAGCCGGTGAAGATACCGGCCCCGGCGCCCACGACGGTGGTGATCACGGTGGCCAGCAGGCCCACGAAGAGCGAGATGCGGCTACTCCACACGAACTCGGCGAGCACCGAGAGGCCCTGCTCGTCGGAGCCGAACCAGAGCAGGTAGTTGTGCAGGCTGGGCGGGGCGAAGCCGGTCTGCGAGACCTGCGCATTGGGCGAGAGCCAGGCGTGGTTCACGAGGAACGGCGCGAGCAGCGCCAAGGCGGCGAAGAAGAGCAGGATGGAGAGGCCCAGGATGCCCTGCCAGTTGCCGCGGAACAGTCGCCAGATCTCGCGGGTGTTCCAGATGGCGAGCTCGGTGCGCTCGGGATGGGCGGCCGCCCAGGTCCAGACGGCCGCGGCGAGGAGTACGAGGAGCAGGCTTTGGGCCGCCCAGGAGAAGGCGAACGAGCGCCCCGTGAGGTTGAAGTCGGTGAAGCCCATCTGGGCGAAGGTCCAGAAGAAGGTGAGGCCTGCCATCGCGAAGAGCACATAGGGCAGGCGCGAGCTGCGCTCGGCGGCGCGGCGTTGCACTACCGCGACGACGGCCAGCACGAGGGCGCCGAGCAGCAGGGTCCAGGCGGGGTAGCTCGCGATGCGCGGGTCGATGAAGCCGCCCAGCACGTGGCTGAGTCCGGACGAGAGCGGCCGGTTCTTGGGGAACAAGACAAGCTCGAGCACCAGCCAGCTCACGGGCGTCCAGAAGAAGAGCCAGCGCTTGAGACGCGCGCTCACCGGCCCGTTCATGCCTTCACCCGCGGGTCGAGGTAGTAGTACATGATGTCGGCGACGAGGTTGAAGAGGATCACGGCCACGCTGGCGAGCAGAAAGACGGCCTGCATCACCGGGTAGTCACGGGCCAGCATGGAGTTGTAGGAAAGCAGCCCCAGGCCGGGCCAGTTGAACACCGTCTCGACGAGGATGGCGCCCGAGAGCACGAAGCCGAAGTTCATCATGATGAGGGTCACCGAGGGCAGCATGGCGTTGGGCACGACGTGACCCCAGAGCACCTTGTTCTCGGAGAGCCCCTTGGCGCGCGCCGTGAGCGCGTAGTCTTCGTTCATCACGCCGGTGATGGAGTTGCGCATGATGAGCACGTACTCGGCGGCGTAGGTGACGGCGAACACGAAGGCCGGCAGGAAGAGATGGTGGAGGAAGGCGCCGGCGCGGTCGAAGAAGTTGCCGTAGACGGCCCCCACGTCGGCCATGCGCCCGGTGGGAAACCAGCCCAGCTTGACCGAGAAGTAGGTGATGAAGAGCATCGCCACCCAGAAGGTCGGCATCGAGTAGAAGACCATGGAGAGGTTGGTGGCCGTGATGTCGAAGGCGTGGTTACGGCGCCAGCCGGCGATCACGCCGATGACGACGCCGATGATGGTGGCGAGCAGCGTACCGATGCCCACCAGCACGAGGGTGGGCAGCAGCGCCCGGCCGACGACCTGCACGACGGGCTGGTGCTGGGCGTAGGAGTCGCCGAAGTTGCCCTTGATGGTGTCGATCCAGTAGTAGCCGAACTGCTCCCAGAGCGGCTTGTCTAAGTGGAAGGTGTGCATCTGCTTGGCGATCGCCTGGGCCGAGTAGTGGCCCTTGGGCAGCAGCAGGCGCGCCGGGTTACCGGGCAGGATGCGGAAGAGCATGAAGTTGAAGCAGGCCACCAGGATGATGGTGAGCAGGGCGTTGAGGATCTTGCGGATGAAGTAGCGGCGCTTATCCAAGGGTCAGGCCCCGCATGAGCGTGTCCGCTGGGAACGCGCGCGCGAGTCTCGGCGCGCCCCGAGGCTAGACACTAATGCCTCGTCTTCCACTCAGTGCGCGCCCTGCCTTGTCCGGCCTGTCCGCTTCGCGGTGTTCCACGCCTCTAGAGTAGCTGGATAGGTGGGCGGAATCCAGGGCGAGCGCTGGTACGTGATCCGCCAGATCGAGAACAGGCCAACTATGGTCGGCACTCGGTCGAACGCTGCGCTCACATTCACCCCACATGGAAGCACCCCCTGTGCTTCTCTGAGAGAGCGGCACCTGCCTTTTCAGGCTAGCGTGCGGGTCAACGGATTGTCAAACAGATCCCTTGCGGAAGTCCACTAATCGCATCATGTCAGGAGGAACGTACCGTAAATCGTTGCAGCGCCTCACACGAAAATGGCGGATAATGGTGTCCGTGCGCGGCCGGCCGCCGTCTGGGTCGTCCCATCGTCCGCCAGAAGACGGCGAACCGCCAGGACCGGCGGCCGCAGCCGACAACCGGGCACTTGACAGCCAGGGGCCGCACGCCTAGGTTTCGTTCGTTGGCACGAACGGGGCCCGGCAAGCGCTGCTGGGGCGTGCCCGCGAAGGGCAGCGTGGGGTGTCTGGCCGACGAATCTGCCAGACCGTCGCGACGCCGACGGAGCACATGGGCATGAGCGGAAACGGAGGTTCTGATGGCAGGCAGACTCTCGCGACGCCACCACGGTCGCTGGCTTGGGCTGGCCGTCGCCGCGCTGCTGCTGGGCGGCCTCGGCTGGGGCGCCGCGTCAGCCCTTGCGGCGAGCCCCTCACCGTCGCCCGGGGCCGGCAACACGACCCTCAGGATCGGCTGGACGGAGGAGCCCGACAACCTCAACGTCTTCATCGGCTACCAGAACACCACCTACGAGATCTGGGCCCTGAACTACGACACGCTCTTCGGGGCGGGTGACCGCAACCAGCCTACGCTCGATCTGGCCTCGCAGTGGCCCACCCAGCAGAACGGCGGCATCTCCGCCGACGGCAAGGTGTGGACGATCCACATCAGGAGCGGCGTGAGGTTCCAGGACGGCACGGCGCTCACCGCCGCCGACGTGGCCTTCACCTACAACTACATCATCAAGAACAAGATGGCCAACCTGCTGAACTATGTGCAAGGCATCAAGTCCGTGGTGGCGCTCAACCCCACCACGGTGCGCTTCACCTGCGCGCACCCGATGGCCACCGGCT
>CAWKEZ010000064.1:0-16770 GCA_963848545.1 uncultured Thermoleophilia bacterium | reverse complement strand
CTCGACGTATTGCTGAACCTCTGGCGACCGACGCCCTCTTCGGCCGGAATGGTCTCGAGCACCTGGAAGTCGAGGGTATAGCATCTTCGAGAGGGATGGGGATGGCCTCTTGGGCCTGGAACTCGATGGCGGCGCGCAACTCCTTGGCGTCGATGATCGGGAACTCCATGGTGCGTACCACGATCTTCTGGTTGGCGACACCGAGATGGAAGCGCCTGCCGGTGAACCCGCTGGCCTTCCAGAAGGTCTTCAGCTCGGCCGCCAGCGCGTCGACGTCGACGACCTCGCCCTCGAACACGAGACCCTGGGGAAGCGCCTTCACCGCGACGCTGGCAAGCGCGAGGCCCTGGCGGGCCCCTTTTACCTGCGCTCCGGCGATCGAGGACTGCTCGAGCTCGATCCCGACTCGCATACCAACCTTCGCCATTCTTACCTCACTACGGGCGTCGCTATCTTCTAGCGGCGTTGTCGGCACTCTTGATAGATACCTTTAGGCGCCAAATACTGCCGTCCCGACGGTTTCCAGACCCCACGCAGGTCTGTTACCACCCACGTAGAGCTTTTTATAGGACTCCCGCCGCAGTGCATGTGCTTCGCGGAACCGCCCCCTTCCCTTTGCGTCAGGAATGCGCGAGTGAGACTATCGCCGGCCGGGTGAGCCCCGCCAACACTTCTGAGGGCCAGGTTGGCGAGACGCCAAGCTTCAACGGGGCACCGACGGCAAGCCCGCGTGCAAAGAGAGGGCCGTGCAGGCACGCGGCGCCTTCAACATCGAGCACGCCACAGGCCACGATAGCCCCGCATGTCTACACCGCGCCCCGGATCTCCGAGAACTGCGTCGCCGGCCAGCACGAGCACAACCGGACAGGAGCCGGCCGGCCGCTCCCCCACTACCCTCACAGGCACTCCGTTCGGCAGCGCGTCTACGACCACCACATAGCTCTGACCTTGACCGCCCCCCGCGTAAGGCATGGCCGCTGGGAGCAGGCTTACGTCGAGTATGCCGTCGGAGAGAGCCCCCGCGGGCGCGACGGCCTCCTCGCGCAGCGCCGCCACGAAAGCCGAGTCTGGTCCGTTTGACATATCCATAGGAGCGCCGCCGGTGTGTACATCGCTGTCGGCGGGGAAGCGCTCAGGCAACGACCCCGAGGCGTCAATCTCGGCGCCGTCCGCCCAGATGCTGCCGGCGGCGTGGACACCCGCTGCCGGCCACGTTTCGCCGCGCACCCAGTCTGGCGCCGGCACGGGGGTTTCGGCTGCGCCCGACCCGAACACGAGCCGCTGGCGGCCGCGCAGACAGCCCGCGCAGTAGAGACCGCTACCGTCGACCTCGGTCGGTGCCCGCAAATCGACGTCTCCATCGATAGTGACACCCTGCGCGAAGGAGACAGCACGCAGCTCGATGGTGGCCGTGGCACGGGCACACGCTTGCCCCGCGACGGCCGCAAGGTGCGCTACCACCGTGGGCCACCGGCCGCCGGGCAGCACGGCGGGCGCGGATACGTCGGCCCGCCACGACGCGTCGGCCGCCACACCATCGGCCGGCGTTACGGTGCCCAGCCCGAAGGCCGGTCGGCGCTCCTCAAGCAGACAGACCTCATTGAGGGCTTGGCGCAATGCTGCCTGGCAGCGGATGCTCGTGGCGTCTGACGCGGCGATGCGCTGGCGGGCCGAGACCGCCGCGACGCACGTAGTCGCGAACACCGCGGCGAGAGAGACGACGACCAGAGCCGCCAGGAGCGCGTACCCCTCGTGCGAGCGCGTGCGCATCACGCCGCCGGTAGGTCGATGTTCCGGCACAGACGCAAGGTTCTCTTCCCGTCTGCGACGTCCATGGTCACCGAGACCCGCGCCACGGCAATCGGCCACGAAGGATCTTGCAGGTCCGTCTCGTCGAGTGGGGTGCCGTCGGCGCGAAAGTAGCAGAGAGCGAAGTCGCACACGTGGTCGGCCAGATACGTGCCACGTGCCTGGCGCCACACCACGTCACGGCCGGCGTCCCAGGCGATGAGCACCGTCTCGTCCTCTCCATTAGAGGACCGCTGCCGCACGTACAGTGCCTTGCGCGGCGATAGGGGCGCGGGAGGAGCCGCAAGAGTCGCGGCGACTTCCACGTCGGCAGCGATGGCCCTCATGGCGAACGCGGCGGCGCTGAATGCTTGAGAATCTCCCTCCGCTCGCAGGGCAACCTCGCCGCAATCCCAGAGCCAAGCCCACGAAGCGCCCAGAACCACGGTGGCGAGAGATACGGCCACCAGGAGCTCAACCAGCCCAAGGCCCTCCGCGGCGGCGCGCCCAGGGCTCGGTCGACGACCGTGCCTGCCTTCAGCCATCGAGCGCCTCGCGCGGCGCAGGCGGCGACGCGTTTGCCCCAGCTTCGACGGAAGGCCGTGCCTCCGTGAGCTCCATGTGGCGTGTAACCGTTTGACCAGCCTGGGAAGCCTCAACGGTGACGGCCAGCATCGTCGCCGGCGGTGCGCTCTCGTCTGCCCACACCGCCCATCCGAGCGCGGGACTGACCGGACGTGGCGTGATCCCTGCGCCCCCGGTGGCCAGGAACACTGCGGCCGTGCGCACCCGCACCCCTTGGACCATGGCAACGCCCACAAACGACCCAGCCTGACTAGGAGCGGCCGCGTCGCAGTAGAACGCCGCGGCGGTATTGCACGCGAGCCGCGCATGCGGGAACACCTGGGCGACGAGTGAGGTGGGCGACGCGAGGACGTCGCCGCAGGCGGCGGACGCCACGGGGCGCCAGAACGGAAGAGCGTCGAGACGCTCGCACACTTCGTCGGCGACTGCCTCGAGATTGCCTCGGCAGGCGACGGAGGCGTTGGCCTTGAGCGCGGTGCCGAGAGCGCCGCTGACGGCGACGCAGGCAAGCAGAAGGAGAGCCGAGGCGACCACGACCTCGATCAGCGAGAAGCCTCGCGCGGCCCCTACTCGCATCGCACGCACCCGCCGAGCTGTACAACCACCGTTCGGCCTGCGGACCCTCCTTCGATAACGAAGCGTCCCGCGCGAGGGCTGGCCCCTCCCGAGAGGGCGGGCCAGCCGCGTGGATCGAACTCCACAGAGCCGTTGGGGTAATTGCTCGTGGTGGAGGCCCCCAGGGCCGTGCTCTCAACGACCCTCCGTACCACCCGTGGCGAGGACGTCGCTCACTTCGACAGAACCGTCTGCGCCCACCGTTACGGCGACCCGTAGGCCGCGGGCTTGGGCGCGCGTCTGGGCAGCGCGCATGACCAGTGCCAGGCGCCGGGCACCAAGGGCGGCCGAGAGAGAGTGCCTGGCGGCGACGGCGCCCGGCATCGCAAGCGCGCAGACGACGGCGGTCACCGCGCACACTACCGCCAGCTCCAGAAGGGTGATGCCGTGTTGTTTTGTCACGAGTCGCTCCCGACACGATGTGGTTGCCGGCCACGATGCACGGCCAGCGCCGCGGACCGCCGTCACAGTACCAGGGGGAACGAGCTCGCCGACAGGGTTACGCGGGGCGACGGCCGATGACGTTGCCGGCCGACCGTAGTGGTATTGAGCGGTCCGCAGGCCCGCAGGGCCCAGCGGCGGGCAGGACTAATGCGATTGGAAGGCGAGCCCCAAGTACGCCTTGATCAAGGCGTGTCCGACGAACAGTGAAATCACCGCGCCGGCCGCCAGGAAGGGACCAAACGGCAACGCCGTCTTGCTGGTGCCGCGGCGCATGGCGACGAGCGTCACGCCCACCACTGCGCCACTGAGGAAGCCGATGAAGAGGGCGGGTATCACAGCAGAGCCGAGGTAGATGCCCATGCAGAGAGCCAGCTTGACGTCGCCGAACCCCATGCCCTCCACGTGGCGGATGCGAAAGTAGACCTCGCTGATGAGGAACAGAAAGCCGGCGGCGCCCGCACCGGCGAGCGGCCACTGCCACCACGACCCGCCCCCCAGGGCGATCATCAGGGGAACACCGAGGGCCGCGACTGGCAGGATCACCCGATCAGGGATGATGCGCTCCTCGAGGTCGACCTGGCTCACCAGGATGAGCGCCGACACGAAGAGCAGGTGCGGCACCAAACGCCAGGAGAGCCCATCCAGCACCACCACCGCAACGAACAGGGCCGCCGCCAGCGACTCACCCACTGGATACCGCCAACTGATGGGCGCACCGCAGTCTCGGCAGTGCCCGCGCAGCACCAGCCAGCTCACCACCGGGATGTTGTCGTAGGCCCTGATCTGATGGTGGCAATGCGGGCACGCGGAGCGCCCGGCGCTGATCTTCTCGCCGTGCGCCAGGCGCCAGGCCCAGGCGTTCAGGAAGCTGCCCATGATGAGGCCGTAGACGACGGCCACGACAATCAGGAAGGCGAGCACGTAGGCCTCACGGGGTGTACCCCTGAAAGAGCTGGGCGATGAGCGCGTTGAAGTCTTGCCTGGCCATGGTGCCGTAGAGCGGCGCCAGGGCCTTCTCGCGGGCCGTCTTCCCGGCCGGCAGGAGTTGCTCCAGGCCCTGTATGGCGCGCAAGCGCGAGTACTTGTCTCCCGCCTGGTACACTTGGCCCCACATCACGATCGCCTTCTGCCGCTCGCCGCCCTGGGCCAGCAGCGTGGCGGCAAGACGAGGCAGATAGGATGGGCTGCCGGGAATGGCGGATGCCATCTGGTACCACCCCGCGGCCACCGTATCCTTGTGCTTGCCGCGACCGAAGGCATAAGCGAAATACCCCAGGTAGGCCGGAAACCGCCAGTCGCGCGGGTTCGCCGCGAAGCCACGCTGAAGGATAGCGTAGCTCACGTCGGGGCGCCGCGCGTCGACCAGGGCGAAGGCTCCGGTGATGAAGGCCTGGGTGAAGTGAGGGCTGAGCGTGGTGACCAGCTCGACCAGCTGCGGCAGCGAGTCGAGGCGGCCGTCGCCCATCACGTGCTGACCGTAGTACTGAACCATGTACAGGTAATACGCGTCGGCGATCGAGGTGCGAAAGCTCGGTGAGAAGTCGAGGAAGAACCGCGGCGAGGGCACGAACACCTTGGGGCTGGCCGGGGCTTGGGCCGGACGGCTCACCTGGTAGCCCACGACTCCGGCGGCGCAGGCGACGATCAGCACCACCGCGAGAACGCGCCTGACCACGTCAGAACTCCTTGCGGCGAAACACCAGGGCGGCCAGGGCAAGCACCACGACGACGTAGGCCAGCAGGTACGCCGTCCAGAGGCCCACGTGAGACCAGGCCAGGGTCTGCTCGCCCACCGCCCCGGCCTTTACGTCGACCGCCGCGAAGTTCGGGATGAGCACGTAGACCACCCACGAGAACGCCTCGGTCACCGGGTTCTTGCCGAGACGCGTCAGCGAAAGCACGTTCTGGCTGAGCTGCCCTGCCACGAACACACAGATGCCCAGCACGCTGGCAAGGATCGCAGAGCCGAGCGTGGAGAAGAAGATCGTGACCGCCATGACCGCGAGGAGCTGAACGTAGATCATCAGCACGGCGAGCAGCACCGCGCCCGAGGGATGGCCGTCGAGCGCCCACACGAGGGCGAAAAGGAAGGCGCCCATGCCGGCCAGCACCACAGCCATGGTGCCGCAGAGGCCGATGAACTTGCCGGCGATGAACGCCGTGCGACTCACCGGCTTGGAGAACAGCACGAAAACGGTGCGCTTCTCGAGCTCCTTGTGCACCAGCCCCGCCGCCACGAAGACGGCGACGATGAGGCCAAAGCCTGTGACCGCCACCAGCCCGAAGTCCTTCATCATGCGGCCCTGCTGGCCGAGGCTGATGCTGCCCAGCCACAACCCACCGAGGATCATGAGCAGAGCGAACACCACGATGACCGCCAGGATGCGGTCGCGGATGGTCTCCTTGAAAGTATTCAGGGTGATCGCCAGCATCTGCTTCACGACGCCACGACCTTCATGAAGAACGCCTCGAGATCGGCGGCCTCGGCAAGGGCCTCGGGCACTGTGCCGCTCCAGACCACGCGACCGTCGCACATGATGGCGATGTGCGAGCACAGCTCGTGCACGTCCGAGAGGATGTGCGAGTTGAAGAGCACCGTCTTGCCGCGCTCGTGCAGCCGCTCGATGATGCGTTTGACCTCGACCCTCCCAACCGGGTCGAGGCCGGTCATGGGCTCATCGAGCAGGACCAGCTGGGGGTCGTTCACCAGGGCCTGAGCGATGCCGATGCGCTGCAGCATGCCCTTCGAGTACTTGCGCAGGTGCGTGTCGGCCGCGGCAGCGAGGCCTACGTCGTCGAGCAACTCCTCGACACGAACGCGACGCGCCGCCGCGTCGGCGCCGAACAAGCGCGCGCAGAAGCCCAGGAACTCACGGCCGGAGAGGTAGTCGTAGAAGTACGGATTCTCGGGCAGGTAGCCCACATTCGCGAGGCCGTCGACGCCGAGCTCGACTGCACCGGAGGTGGGTCGCATGAGCCCCAGCGCGACCTTTACCGTGGTGGTCTTGCCGGCGCCGTTCGGGCCCAGAAGGCCGAATACCTCATTGGGGCCGACGCTGAGGTCGACCCCCTTGAGGATCTCGACGGGACGCCGCCGAAAGCCAACGTGAACGGTCTTGTGCAGAGCGGTGAGGCGCAGCGCGGAATCTCGCTTCACAGGCTCTCTCGCGTCATGGTACGACGAAACTGCCGCCGGCCGACAGATGGCCCGTCAACGTAAACGTGAGAGACCCCGCTCCAAGGACGTAGGTGTAGTCCCCCAAAGCGTTCTGGTCGGTCATATCCACGTTCGTCCAAGGATTCGCAGGCCAATTGTCCACATACGCTATGCCACCAGGGCCGACCAGACTGGCCCTGGTGACGGGGCCGGTGGGGTAGATGTCGCCATGGTCTATCCCCCAGCTGGCGATGCCGAGCTCGATGTTGTGAACCCCGCCCTTCACAGCCGCGTCTCTGGCCTTGTCCCTCTGGCTCAGGAACATCGGGATCGCGATCGCCGCGAGGATGCCAATGATGATGATCACGATCAGTAGTTCGATGAGGGTGAAGCCCTCGGTGTGCAGTCTACTCTTCATGGCTCCCTCTCCCGCCTCCGCCTGCCCTCTCCTCGTGAAACCTCGGCTCCCCCGCACCGACAGTCGCCAGCGACCCCTGGATGCAATCTCAACCTGCTGCGCCTACCGGACACTGTTTCGCGCTGAGCGATGAACTACCCTCCCCACACGCACCCCTAGTATGCCCAAGTGTCATCACCGTGGACAGGGAGATATCGGCGCCCTGTCACCCCCGCACCAACTTTCATGTTCGGCGCACACCGCAGACTGAGGCCGCCCGTAATGACCCGGGACGGCTGCTACAGCAGCCGCCCCGGTGAAGCACGCTTCCTTCAGGCAAGCTCAGATCAAGGAACCGTGAAGTCGGACCCCGTCGAGAGGTGACCAGCGATGCTGAAGGTGGTGAACGGCGCCGTGGCAGGCGTCGTCGTGTAGGTGAAGTCACCCTTGTTGGCACTCTGCGCCATGGGGGCGTTGTCAAAATCATTGTTGGGCCAGTTGTCGACGTAGGGACTGCCACCCGCATCGACGAGCAGAGCCTTGGTAACCGATGCCAGCGGCTGGATAGGCGTCGTTGTTGTCGACGGCGTAGCTCTGAACGCCGATCTGAATCGAGTGCACACCTTCCTTCACGGCCGCGTCCTTCGCCTTGTCCCTCTGGCTCAGGAACATCGGGATCGCGATCGCGGCGAGGATGCCGATGATGATGATCACGATCAGCAGTTCGATGAGGGTGAAGCCCCCCTCCTTGCGTAGTCGCTTCATGTTCTGCCCATCTCCTCTCAACTGTTCTTGCCTGGCTTGACGCCCTTCTTGCTAGTACCGGTTCAGCACACCCCCCGGGAAACGCCAAACAAAAGACCTGTGGTGCCCGTATATCTCGGGCGCCCACAGGTTGCGAGGTGAAAACTCCATTGGCGGTAGCCCAGCCGGCTCAGATGAGCCCTGTGGCTTTGCGCCCCACCTTCGCAAGTGGTTTGCCCTTGTCGCCTTGTCGCCTTTCGTTCCTATCCTGCCTCCTTTACCGGATCCTAGACACATTCTCGGCACATCTGCCCAAGCCCTTTACAGGCCCGACAACAGTCTCGACTCTACTCTGCCGTCGCGGGAGACGTGGAGCGTAGAACGGTTGTCTATACCGGGCGCGTGTAGTCGCTGCGCGGGCGCCACGCGGACGCCCTCAGAAGATGCGCCGGCCCAGCACCTGCTTGAGCCGGCTGAGAGCCTTGATGGACTCACGCGAGACCTTCTTCTGCGTAAGGCCGAGCGCCTCCGCTACCTCGGTTTGCGTGAGCTCGCGGAAGAAGAGCAGGTAGATGAGGCGCCGCTGGAAGGCCGAGAGCTTGTCGAGTGCGTCGTAGAGCGCAATGCGGTCCTCGATGGGCAAGGCGAACGACTCCTGGCGCAGCGAGCGCACCATGTGAGGGTCGGCCTCCGCGCCGAGCTCCGACTCGCTGAACGGCTCGTTGCGGCTGTGCAGGTCGATGCGCGCGTAGAGGCTCATCACCTCCAGGATGCCGTCTTCGTTAATGTTCAAGGCCAGTGCCAGCTCGCTGAGCTCTGGCGGCCGACCGAGCTTGTGCATGAGCTCGTTGGACTTCGCCTGGATCTCGCCGTACACCCGCTTCACCCAGCGCGGCTGGCGCATGAGCAGAGAGTCGCGCAGGTGATGACGCAGTTCGCCGTCGACGATCGCGGTGGCGTAGGTGGAGAAGCGCACGCCACGCCGGGGGTCGTAGCGCTGAGCCGCCTTGATGAGCCCCAGGTTGGCTACTTGCAGAAGGTCTTCGTAGGGCTCATGCGCGTACGCAAAGCGCTTGAGGATGTGGTGCAGCAGGTTCTGGTTGCGACGCACGATCTCGTCGAGCGTCGCCGCCGAGCGCGTCTCCGAGTAGGCGTCGAGGAGCTGCTCGTTCTCCACGGCAGCCTCCCGACAGCTACTGCTTTACGATGTTCATCATGTTGAAGATTGGCAGATACATGGAGATCACCACGGTGCCCACGATGGCGCCCACGCCGAGCATGAGAATAGGCTCCAGGATAGATGTGAGCGACTTCACCGAGGCGTTTACCTCCTCTTCGTAGAAATCGGCGATCTTGCCGAGCATGGCGTCGATTGAGCCCGTCTCCTCGCCTACCGAGATCATCTGCGTGACCATGGCGGGGAACACCGACACCTTCTGCAGGGGCGCCGTGATGGACTGGCCCTCCTTCACGCTGGCCTGCACCTCTACCATGGCCTTCTCGATGACGGCGTTGCCCGCCGCCTTGCCGGTGATCTCGATGGCCTGCAAAATGGGCACACCCGACGTGATCAGCGTTCCCAGGGTGCGCGAGAAGCGCGCCACGGCGAGCTTGCGCACGATCTCGCCGATGCCCATGGGCACCCTCAGCTTGAAGCGGTCCCACACCATGGTGCCGCGCTCGGTGCGCTTGAGGCGCCGTATGGCGTAAACGAGGACGATGACCCCGACAAGCACGATTAGCCCCCAATAGCTGCGCAGCAGATTCGAGAAGCCGACCATGATGCGGGTGAGCGTGGGCAGCTGGTAGTTGCCGAGACTCTTGTACATGCCGGCGAACACCGGGATGAGGAACATGACCATGCCGATGAGCACGATGATGGCGAACGAGCCGATGAACATCGGGTACACCATGGCCGACTTGACGGCCCGCCTGATGGCGTCGTCTTTCTCCAACTGGGTGGCCAGGCGGTTGAGCACCTCGTCGAGAATACCTCCCAGCTCGCCGGCGCGGACCATGCTCACGTAGAGGCGGCTGAACACCTTCGGATGTTTCTCGAGGGCGTTCGAGAGCGCGATGCCGGCCTCCACGTCGGCGCGGATCTCGCCGATCACCTTGGTGAGCTTCTGGTTGGGCGTCTGCTCCTCGAGGACGTACAGGCAGCGCAGCATCGAGAGGCCGGAGTTCACCATGGTGGCGAACTGACGCGAGAAGATCGTGAGGTCTTTGGCTTCGGGGGCGCCGCCGATCTGGATTTGCGTGAAGCCCCTCGTGACCTCGTTGAGATCGAGAACGGTGAAGCCCTTGTTGCGCAACGCGGCGGCCGCCGCGGCCTTGCTGACGCCCTCGATTTCGCCGACCGCCTGCGCGCCCCGGCCATCGAGTGCTTTACTGGCAAACGTGCTCATATGCCTTCCTCACGCCCTTTCGGCCACCGGCGCCACCGGCGACCCACTGGTGTGGCACTTTCCGCTGCTCTCCATTTATCGGCACGGCCTTGGATTCCTGCCAGCCGGTCAGCGCCCGCTGACCGCCGCGGGGCTCGAGCAGCCTCTCAAACTCGGCCGGTGTGCTCGAACGGTTCTTGGCCAGCTCGCGCGAGATGATGCCGCGGCGCACCAGGTCGGCGAGCGCTGCGTCCATGGTTTGCATGCCGAACTGCGTGCCGGTCTGCATCATCGAGTAGATCTGGTGCGTCTTGCCCTCACGGATGAGGTTGCGCACTGCCGGCGTGGGGATGAGCAGCTCGCAGGCGACGCAGCGCCCGCGACCGTCGCGCGTGGGCAGCAACTGCTGCGTGCAGACGCCCATCAGCGTGGTGGAGAGCTGCACGCGGATCTGCTCCTGCTGGTGCGGCGGGAACACGTCGATGATGCGGTCGATGGTCTGCGGCGCATCGTGGTGTGCAGCGTGCCGAAGACAAGGTGGCCGGTCTCGGCCGCCGTGAGGGCCTGGAATGGTCTCGATATCGCGCATCTCGCCGACCAGGATGATGTCCGGGTCCTGGCGCAGCACGCTCTCAGGGCCGGTTGAAACTCTTCGTGTCGACGCGACCTCGCGCTGGGTGACCCTGCACTTCTTGTGGCCATGGAGGAACTCGATGGGGTCTTCGATGGTGACGATGTGCTCGTCGCGTGTCTCATTGATCTCGTCGATCATGGCGGCCAGGGTGGTCGACTTGCCAGAGCCGGTGGGCCCCGTGACCACGCAGAACCCGCGCGGCTTGAGCGTCATGTCGTGGAGGGCCCTGGGCAGGCCCAGCTCGTCCAACTTCTTGATGGCGATGGGAATGAGCCGGAAGGCCGCCCCCAGGCTGTTGCGCTGGAAATAGGCGTTTACGCGGAAGCGCGCCCGGCCCGGCACCGAGTAGGAGAATTCGATCTCCCATTCGTTCTCGAGTCGCTGCCGTTGATCTTGCGACAGTATGCTGTAGATGAGCTCCCGCGTATCGTTGGCGCTGAGGCGCGGATAGTCCAGACGTTCGAGCAAGCCGTTGATGCGTACTATCGGCGCTGACCCGACCGAGAGATGCAGGTCGCTCGGCGTCACGTTCGAGTACTTCTAGAGGACATCGACGAGGTCCATTGTCACTTCCCCACTATGAGATTTGCAGAGCTCAAATCATCACTCGGGCGATCTCTTCCACGGACGTCATGCCCAGGAGTACCTTGTCGATGCCGTCTTCGCGTAAGAACTTCATGCCCTCGGCCGCCGCCACCCGCGATATTTCATCGGCGCTCTTGCGCTCGACCGTGAGCCGGCGGATGGCCTCGCTCACGACCATCACTTCATAGAGCCCCAGCCGCCCCTTGTAGCCGGTATTATTGCACCGCGAACAGCCATTGGCGCGGTGGAGAACCACATCGTCGCGATCACATACCTCGGGGGGAAAGTCATTCTTGCGTAGCATCTCCCGAGTGGCCGTGTAGGGTTCCTTGCACTGCGGGCACAGGCGCCGGGCAAGGCGCTGCGCCAGCACAGAGTCGACCGCCGACGACGTCAGGAAGGGTTCGATGCCCATCTCCGTCAGGCGGCTCAGTGCCCCCGGAGCGTCGTTGGTGTGCAGGGTGCTCAGCACAAGGTGGCCGGTAAGGGCGCTCTCCACAGCGATCTGCGCAGTCTCGCGGTCGCGGATCTCGCCCACCATCACGATGTCGGGGTCACAGCGCAGGAGCGAGCGCAACGCGGCGGCGAAGGTCATGCCCGCTCGCGTATTCACCTGCACCTGGTTGATGCCCGTCAGGCGGTACTCCACCGGGTCCTCAACGGTGATGATGTTCTTCTCAGACGAGTTGAGGATGTTGAGCGCCGCGTATAGCGTGGTCGACTTGCCCGAGCCCGTGGGGCCGGTGACGAGGATAGCCCCGTAGGGCTTGCTGAACGAGCGCTGGAATCTCTTGAGGGCCTTCTCCGCGAACCCCAGCTCGGTCAGGTCGAGCATCACGTTGGTTTTGTCGAGAAGGCGCATCACGATCGTCTCGCCGTACACGGTGGGCAGGGTCGCGACGCGCATGTCGATGGGCTTGCCGCCGACCACCAGTCCCATGCGCCCGTCCTGGGGCACGCGCCGCTCGGCGATGTCGAGCTCGGCCATGATCTTGAGGCGGCTGATGACGCCGCTTTGCATGCGCCGCGGAATCGACATGATCTGGTGCAACACTCCATCGATGCGGAAGCGCACGAGCAGCTCCTTGGCCTGCGGCTCGAAGTGGATGTCGCTCGCGCTGTCGTCGACGGACTGGGCAATCACTGAGTTGACGAGCTTGACGATGGGCGCCTCTTCGGTGGCGTCGCGTATGTCCGCCGGTTGACCTCGTCGGCCTCGGCCAGACCCAGGTCTCCGCCCTCCCCCACCTCCGGCCGGTCGCGGTAGATCTTGGCGATCGCCCCGTAGATGTCTTCTTCGCTGGCGATGGCCGGCTGGATCGTGAACCCGGTGATGATCTCCAGGTCTTGCAGCGCGAGCAGGTTCCTGCGGGTCGGCCATGGCAACCAGCAGGGTGTCGTCGTCGAGAAAGCGAACGGGTGCGGCGCCGTAGCGACGCGCCAGCTTCTCGTCGATGTAGCCGGCGGCGGACGCCTCCACCGCGGTGCTCGTGAAATCGAGGAAACTGACGCCGAACTTGCGCGCCAGGGCACGGCTTAGGTCGAGCTGCGTGACCACACCGTCCTCAACCAGCAGCTGCCCGAGACGCCGGTGCGTCTCGTGCTGACGGGCGATGGCGCCCTCGATCTGCTCCTCCGTGACCAGGCCCATCTCTTTGAGCAGATCGCCGAGGCGCAGCTTGGAGGCCTTCTGGGAGCGAAACACCTCGGGGGCAAGATCCGTGGGCGCGGCGGCGCGGGCGGATGTGGGCGCAGCCAAAGACGCGGCTGCACTGGAGGGTGCGGCCGGCGGCGCGGCCGGCGCGCGGCGATCCCCCGCGATGGGGGGCTGAGTCGAGATGACCACGCGCGGGGTACCGCCGTTTGAGCCGCCGCTGGAGCCGCCGTCTTCACTCAGCAGGCTGTCGACCGCGGCGTACTCGTCCAGAACCGCGAAGTCGCCGTCCGGCGAGTCCTGGGCGGGGGTCATGATCGGTTCCAGCTTCTCCTCCGTTACCGGCCGTTCCGGGCAGGACGATCCTTGTTGTTGCTCTCTTATCGTCTCGCGGCGGCATCTCGCATCACTTCCAGGGGCGCGTGCCGGCCGGTCCACAGCTCGAAGGCCGCCGCAGCCTGCCTGACGAGCATCTCGCGCCCGTCGACGACGGTGGCCCCACGAGCCCGCGCCCGCGCGAGCAGGTCGGTCTCCCCTGAAGTGTCAGCGCAATCGAAAACGACCTGCCCCGCGGTAACAGTATCGGCCAGCGCGGCAGGGACTTTACCTGCGCCGTGCATACCCAGTGAGGTGGCGTTGACCAGCAGACGCTGGGCAGCAACCTCAGCCGGAGCCAAGTCGCCGAGAGGCAGCCAACGGCACCACGCGCCGGGTACGGCCGCGACGGTGAGATTCGCAGGCGCTCGGCCGCCGCCGCGCTGCGATTGACCACCGTCAGGTGCACGCCGAGACGGGCCAAGGCGAGCGCAGCGGCCCGCGCCGCCCCCCCCGCTCCCAGCAGCAGGCCCGGTTCTCCGCGCAGGGTATCGCCGCAGACGGCTTCGAGCGCCGCGCGCGCACCGCCTACGTCGGTGTTGTAGCCACGCAACGCGTCTCCCTCTACCACGATGGTGTTAGCCGCGGCGGCAAGGCGCGCATCGTCGTCAAGCCACGTAAGGTACGGCAGCACCGCGCCCTGTGCGGGATGGTGACATTGGCGCCGCGAAACCCCAGCGCCTTGAGACCGTGCACGGCCGCCCCCACCTGCTCGCCAGGGACGTGAAGAGGCACGTAGACGATGTTGAGACCCAGCGCCGCGAAGGCGGCGTTGTGGATCGCCGGCGAGAGCGAATGGTCTACGGGATCGCCGATGATCCCGATGAGCTCGGTGGTGCCTGTGATGGTCATGCGTCCCCGGCGAAACGTGCCGCCCTGCCTGTCAGCCCCATGTCTGCCCCTACATTAGCCGCGCCCGCGCCCGCTCCTGCCACGGACCCGTCGTCGCGCGCCCCGCCCTCTAAGACGACGACGCGGCGATCGTCCGCAGGTAGTCCTCCAGCAAGGTGGCGGCGGCGCGCGCGTCGCGTGCCGCTTTGCCCCCTCGGCGCTCGGCCAGCTTGGAGGTGAAGCGCTCGTCGTACAGCTCGATGGGGGTGCTACTCACGGCGGCCCTCAGACGAGTGGCAAAGGCGCGCGCGCGCCGCGCCTGGTCGTGCTCGAGCCCGTCGAGAGACACCGGCAGACCCACCACGATGCGGGCAGGATGTTCGCCCTCGAGGAGCGCCAGCAGTGCGGCGAAGCCGTGCTCGCCGTCGACCTTCTCGATGACGGTCAGCGGCCGCGCCAGCGTGCCGGACTCGTCCGAGATGGCGACGCCCGTGCGCACCGTGCCGTGGTCGAGCGCGAGGACGCGCACCTAGGCCCCGAGCGACTCGCGAACTTTACTGAGGCCCGCCTCCAGGCTCGCGGCGATGCCGTCTACGCGAGGTCCGCCGCCACGCGCCAGATTGGGCTTGCCGCCGCCTTTGCCGCCCACCGCGGGCATCATGGCTTGCAGCACGTCCTGGGCGTGCAGGCCACGCCCCACGGCCGTGTCGGCGGCCGCGACCACGGCCGCCACACGGTCGTCCACCGCGGCCATCAGGAGCAGCACGACGTCTGGGCGCAAGGCGCGCACCTCGTCGGCCAGAGTGAGCAGCTCGTCGGCCGCCTCCACCTGCGGCGCGGCGGCCACCACGGTGAGGCCCGCCACCGCGTGTGCCCCGCCGAGCAACTCAGCGGCGCGGTCGCCACGAGCGCCGCTCGCGGCGGCTTTGAGCTTCTCTTGCAACTCGGCGGTTTGCGCCGCCAACTTGGCGACCGCCGCCGGCACACGCTCGGGCTTCACGCCGAGGTCGGCGGCGAGCGCGTTCCAGGTCTGCTCAAGACCACGATAGTGTTCGCTCGCGGCAGCCGAGGTGATGGCCTCGATGCGCCGCGTGTTGGCGCCCACCGACTGGCTGCCGGTGATCTTGAACAGGCCGGTCTGCGAGGTCGACGAGAGGTGTGTGCCGCCGCACAGCTCGCGACTGAAGTCGTCGATCCCGAGAACGCGCACGAACTCGCCGTACTTCTCCTCGAAGAACGCCAGGGCACCGATCTCCGCCGCGTACTCCTTGGTGGTGACGAAAGGCCGCACCGGGTGGTTCTCGACGACGCGCCGGTTGACGAGGTCCTCCACCTGGTGCAGCTCGTCGGCCGAGGGCGCGCGCTGCACGTGGAAGTCGAAGCGCAGACGGTCGGGTGCCACTAGAGAGCCCGCCTGGTGCACGTGCTCGCCGAGCACGATGCGCAGCGCGTTATGCAGAAGGTGCGTGGCGGTGTGGTTACAGGCGATCTGGTGACGCCGCACGGCGTTCACCATGGCCTTGGCGCGCTCGCCGGTGACCACGGAGCCCTCGACCACGCGGGCGACGACCACTTGGTCGTTCTCGAAACGACACGACGTCGTCGACTTCGAGCTTGCCCGAGTCCGTGTGGATCCAGCCTGTGTCGGCCACCTGGCCACCGCCCTCGGCGTAGAACGGCGACTCGGCGAGCTTCACGGCCACGCGCCCGTCCGAGAGGCGTCCGCAGGCGCGAATGACGCTGAAGACCTCGAGGCGCTCGTAGCCCACGAACGTGACGGGCAACTCGGCATGGGCGCGCTGGAAGTCGTCGAGCTCGCCTGGGCCGGCGTCGAAGGCGCCAGCCTTTTGGGCGGCACGGGCGCGCTCA
The DNA here is from genome assembly GCA_963848545.1 of uncultured Thermoleophilia bacterium. Taxonomy (GTDB): domain Bacteria; phylum Actinomycetota; class Thermoleophilia; order UBA2241; family UBA2241; genus CAIXSE01. The sequence goes on along the minus strand of CAWKEZ010000064.1, from coordinate 705 downwards.
CGCTGTTCCTCCATGAGATGCTCGAAGCGCTCTTCGTCAACGCTCATGCCCCACTCCGCGGCGATCTCGCGTGTAAGGTCGAAGGGGAAGCCGTAGGTGTCGTGCAGCTCGAAGGCCACCTCGGCCGGAAGCTCGGTGCCCGTGTCGCGCCCCGCCCGCAGAGCTTCGTCGAGGATGCCCATGCCCTGCTGCAGGGTGCGCCGGAAGCGCTGCTCTTCGTCCTCGATCACGCTGCACGATCTTGTCGCGCGACGCCACGAGCTGCGGGTAGGCCTCACCCATGAGATCGACCACGGTTGAGGCCAGGGCCCCCAGGAAGGGCCGCTCGCTGCCAATAGACACGCCTTGCTGGGCCGCCCGGCGGACGATGCGCCGCAGCACGTAGTCGCGGCCGTCGTTGCCCGGCAGCACGCCGTCCATGACGAGGAAGGCGGCGCCGCGGGCGTGCTCGGCCATGGTGCGCAGGGCTCGGGTGACCGCCGGCGAGGCCGCGGACTGCACGCCGGCAAGCTCGGCGCCGCGGACGACGAGCGGCGCGAAAAGGTCAGATTCAAACACGTTGCTAAGGCCCTGCGTGATAACCGAGATGCGCTCCAGGCCCATCCCTGTATCGATGCTCCCCTTGGCCAGCGGCGTGAGCTTGCCCGTCTCGTCCATCTCGTACTGCACGAACACGAGGTTCCAGTACTCGAGAAAGCGGTCACA
>CAWKEZ010000063.1:0-20777 GCA_963848545.1 uncultured Thermoleophilia bacterium | reverse complement strand
GCCCTGTTGCTTGGTTCAGTTGGTGTTGCTGCAGCGGCGCCCTACGGTCGCTCGGCCGGCACGGCGCCGGTGTCTATCACGGTTCCGTCGGCGTGCAGCTCGGTGCGCGGGAACACGGCGCGGCCGGCCGCCTCCTGCGCGGCGTAGTAGCTTTCGTCGTAGAACGGGTTGAGGTGCATGAGCACCAGACGCCCCACGCCGGCAGACGCGGCCAGGCCGGCCACCGCGCTCACGTCGCTGTGCGCGGCGTAGCCTGGCCGCAGCTCCGGCGGGGCTTCATCGGTGCGCGGGTCGGCGGCGTTGTACCAGGCTTCGTGCAGCAGCAGGCCGACCCCGGCCGAGAACTCCGCCGTGCCCGGGTCGGTGGTGGTGCTCGGTGGCCAGCACTAGAGAGTCGTCCACACGGTAGGCCACGCTGATGTCGGTGTGGCTCTGGGCGCGCACCCTGACGGTGTGCCCGGCCACCTCGCTGGCGCCGGCCGCCAGCGGCTGCATGCGGTAGTCGGGCAGGTCTTCCCAGTTGGCCGGGTTGTACGGATGGCGCAAGAGCCCGGCCACGGCGCCCTCGGGGTCGACCCCGGTGATCTCGGCGGCGGCCGCGTGGATGACTAGCTTGCGGCCCGGTAGCACGCCCGGAAGGTAGGCGAGGCCGCAGGTGTGGTCGAGGTGGAAGTGAGTGAGAAAGAGGTGCACCTCGCTCACGTCCGCGAGCAGGTCGGCGCCGGCCGGGTCGAGAAGCCGGCGCAGGCCCGTGCCGGCATCGAGAATGAAGAGCACATCGCCGTCGCGACAGGCGAAGCAGGTGGTCTCTCGCCGGTCACCCGGCATCCATCCCCGGGTGCCGAGCAGCGTCACATGCATGGTGTCCTCACCTTCCTCGAGCGGCCTCATAACGTGTGTGTAGTGTGCAGCATAACGGTACACTTGAACCGTGAGACAGCGCTTCTCGCGCGTCTTCGTCAAGGGGGCGATCATGAGCGATCTGATCGCTGCAGCTTTGGCCGAACTGCAGCTCGGTGATGTCGGGCGCGCGCTCTGGGAGCCGGTCGTGTCGCATCTCACGCTGGCCCCGGACGCCCGGGACGAAGCACCGTTTCTCGACGCCGTCGGGGAGACGGCGCGCGGTGCGGGGCTCAGCCAAGGCGTGCCTCTGGCGGCCCTCCTCGAGGCGTACGCGGAAGGCAGCAATGGTCTCTATGCGGCACTCGTCGCGGTGGGCACGCACGAGGCGCACCGGCCTCCCAGCGGCTGGCGGCTCTCGAGCGTCAGGCTCTCGAGCGCATCGCCTGCGGCTACTCCGAAGGCCTCCAGGAGACCATCGCCCACCTGCACCGCGCGGCCGACGAGGCGTCGCCGATAGACAGCGCGACGGGTGCGATGAAGCCTCACAGCATCGCCGACCGGCTCAGCCTCGAGGTCAATCGCTGCCAGCGCATGGATCAGTCGCTGGGCCTTCTCGAGGTCGCGGTGGACGACCCGCAGCCCGCCGCCACCACCCGTGACCGCGATCAGTACGACGCCATGATGCCGGCGCTGGGTGAGTGCCTGCGCGAGAACCTGCGCCGTTACGACAGCATCGGGCTCACGCCCGACGGCGGGTTCCTGGTGCTGCTGCCAGACATCAGCCGCCGTGGCCTGGCCGGAGCGGCCGAGCGCCTGCGCCGCCAGCTTGGCGATTGCGCTGGCCGCGGCGGCGAGCCCCCGGTGGTGCTCGCCCTGGCGCACTACGACTACGTCGACGTCAACGCCGCCGAGATGCTCTCGGCGCTCGCACGCAGAGTGCAGCAGGCGCGCCTGGTTCACTCGCCGCTGGCGTGGTCGTAGGGAGTCTCGGTCGCGGGGGGCTACGCCTCGAGCGGTTCGCCCAGATCCGCGGCGGCGCGCCGCACGATGTTGCGCTCGTTCGGGTAGGTCATCAGCTTCAGGGCCTCGCGAAACGTGGCCCACCGCGCCTCGCTCACCTCGTGGTCGTGATGCTTGGTGTCGCCGCCGACGGCGTGCATGAGGAAGTAGTGCACAGTCTTGTGCACGCGACCCGACTGGCCGCGCGTGAAGAAAGTGTAGTCAATCGAGCCCAGCCGGTCGTCGATCACGCCCTCGATGCCGGTCTCTTCGGAGACTTCGCGTAGCGCCGCCTGCTCGGGGGTTTCGCCGGCCTCGATGCCGCCTTTGGGCAGACCCCATACGGCGCGTCCGACGGGCCGGATCAGACAGAGCTCGAGGGCACCTTCCTTGCGGACTACGACCCCTCCGGCGGATGTTCTCTGGCGTGGTTCGGTCACGATCCTCAAGCTCCAATGTGCGCGTAGTATATCGTTCGGAACGGCCGCGGCGGAGTGACGCGGCCGGCCGTCGGCCTTCGGGCGCGCGGCCTGGCAGGGGAGGTCGTCTCGAGTGTTCGCCGCGCTGGGGCAGTTTGTCTACCGTCGCCGCAGACTCCTGCTGCTACTGTGGACCCTGGCCTTCGTCGCCGGTCTGGCGGCCACCCTGCGCTTGCCGTCGCAGCTCAAAGGGGGCGGCTTCACCAATCCCGGGTCACCCTCGCAGCGCGGTCAGGCGGCCATGCAAGACAGGCTGGGGTTTGGGCCGGCGAGCATCACCGTCGTGTTCACGAGCGACACCCTCGATGCGCGCGGCGCGGCGTTCGGTGCCCAGGTCCAACGGTCGCTCTCGGGCATCACCCGGGCCCGGTTCCACGACCTGCTGAGCGTGCAGACGGCGGCCACCTCCGGAGACGCCGCGTTCATCTCGCGTGATGGCGGGGCGACCATCGCGGTGCTCACCTTCGACGCCGCGTCCGAGCAGGTGCAGAACCAGGTGCCGGCCGTGCGCCGGGCGCTCCGGCCCACCGCGCTCACCACCTACCTCACCGGCGATCCTGCCGTGTACGCTGAGCTCGAGCAGAGGTCGGCCCAGGACCTGCGCAGCGCCGAGAGCTACACCTTTCCCGTGGCCATCGTGGTGCTGGTGCTGATCTTCGGCACGCTGGTGGCCGCCGGCCTACCGCTGATCGCCGGGGGCATGGCGGTTACGGTCACGCTGGGCACGTTCTGGCTGCTGGCCCACGCGCTCAGCATCTCCGTGTTCGCGATGAACGTGGCCACCCTGCTGGGTCTCGCCGTGGGCATCGACTACGCGCTGTTCATGGTAGGCCGCTTTCGCGAGGAGCTGGCCGCCGGCGAATCGGTGGCCGAGGCGGTGGTCACCACCGTGGAGCGCGCCGGCCGCGCCATCTTCTTCTCGGGCCTCACCGTAGTGGTGGGTTTGCTGGGTCTCATCGAGTCTCCCCTTCATGGCGTTGCGCTCCATGGGGCTGGGCGGCGCCTTGGTAGTTGTGTTCTCGGTGCTCGCGGCGCTCACCCTGCTACCGGCGCTGCTCGGCACGTTGGGCGCGCGTGTGAACCGGCTGCGCATCGTGGGCTGCGGCGCCGCCGGCGAGCGCTTCTGGCTGCGCTGGTCGGGATGGGTGATGCGGCACCCTTTGCCGGTGCTGATCGGCACCATCGCGCTGGTGTGCCTGTTCGCGTCGAGGGCCTGGTGGGCGAGCAGCAGCGCACGCAGGCCCTGCGCCTGCGCGCCCTCACCACGTCGCCGGGAACCATTCTCTTCCGTGTGGAGCCCAAGCGCGCGCCTACCTCGTCGGCGGCGCAGGCTCTCGCGGCGCGCATCTACCGCGCCGGCGGCCCGCCGGGCACCACGCTGCGGGTGGCCGGCGTCTCCATGACGATCCGCGACTTCGTGAGCAGCCTTTACGGACGCTTTCCCTGGATCATCGCCTTCGTGCTCTGCGTGACCATGGCGGTCTTGCTACTGCTGCTGCGCAGCCTGGTGTTGCCGGTAAAGGCCGTGATCATGAACATGCTCTCGCTGCTGGCCGGCTACGGCGCGGTGGTGTGGATCTTCCAGGACGGCCACCTGCAGTGGCTCTTCCAGTTCAGGAGCAGCGGGGCGATCGACGCCGAGCTGCCGGTGATCCTGTTCTGCACGGTCTTCGGCGTGTCGATGGACTACGAGGTCTTCTTGCTCTCGCGCATGCGCGAGGCCTGGGAGCAGAGCGGCGCTAGCGTGGCGGCGGTGCGCTGGGGTCTGGCCAAGACAGGGCGCATCGTGACCAGCGCCGCCCTCATCATCGGGGTGGTAGGGGGCTCGTTCGCCTTTACCTCGATCCTGGTCACCAAGGCCATCGGTGTGGGTCTCGCGGTGGCCGTGGCGCTCGACGCCAGCGTGATCCGCATCCTCATGGTACCGGCCGCCATGCGCCTCCTGGGCCGCTGGAACTGGTGGCTGCCGGGCTGGATCGACCGGCGGCTGCCGCGTCTGCGGTAGGGGCCGGCGGCGGTCGCGGCGCCGCGGCCTCTAGGATGCAACGGCCGGGCAGGTCCATCCGCGCGCCTTGCGCCCGGCTCACAGCGCCTCGCCGGTCGCCTCCCACTGTGCGTACAGCGCCGCGTAGCGCCCGCCGCCGGCGACCAGCTCGTCGTGGGTGCCACGCTCCACCACCCTGCCCGCGTCTACCACGATGATCTCGTCGGCGTAGCGCACCGTGCTCAGGCGGTGCGCTACGATCACGCTGGTGCGACCACTGAATAGCACTTCCATGGCGCGCTCGATGCGGTGCTCGCTCTCGGCGTCGACGCTCGAGGTGGCCTCATCGAGGATGAGGATCCTGGGGTCGGCCAACAACGCCCGGGCGAAGCTGATGAGTTGCCGCTGTCCGGTGCTGAGCGCCGAGCCGCCCTCCTGCACCTCGGTGTCGTAGCCGTCGGGCAACGAGTCCACGAAGTCGTGCACGCCCACGATGCGGGCCACGCGTTTCACCTCTTCCTCGTCGGCCGAAGGCCGCGCGAAGCGGATGTTGTCGAGCACCGAGCCGCTGAACAGGAACGCCTCCTGGGGCACCACAGCGAGCTGCTCGCGCAGCGACACACTCTGACGTCGCGCAGGTCGTGCCCGTCGATGAGCACCGCGCCCTCGCTGGGGTCGTAGAAGCGCGCCAGCAGCTTGGAATGCACCGGTCCACTTGCCGGCGCCGGTGGCGCCGACCAGGGCTACTGTGCGCCCCGCGGGGATGGTCAGATCCACGTCGTGCAGCACCGGCGTGCCGGGGTCGTAGGCGAAGGTCACGTGCCGCAGCTCCACCTCGCCGTGCACATCGGGCAGGGTCACGGCATCGGCGGCGTCCATGAGCTCCGGGTCTGGTGTTCAGCACCCTATAGATCTTCTGCACAGCCGCCATGGAGGCCTGGAAGGTGTTGTAGAGCTGGCTGAGCTGCTGCAAAGGGTCGAAGAAGCTGTTGAGGTAACCGATGAAAGCCACCAGCACGCCGATCTGCAGGGCGTGGCTGCCGGCCAGCGCGCCTCCGTACCAGAGGACGACACCACGGCGACGCCCGACAGGAACTCCACGAACGGGAAGAAGAGGCCGCTCTGCATCACCGTGCGGTAGTTGACATCGCGGTACGCGGCGTTGGCCAGGGTGAGGGCCGTGTAGTCGCTCTCTTCGCGGCGGAAGGCGTGCAGCACGCGCATGCCCGAGAGCGACTCCTGCAGGCGGGCGCTCACGTCGCCGATGCGATTGCGCACCAGCGCGTAGGTGACCGCCGAGCGCGCGCGGAACATGAGCGTGGCAACGATCAGGAACGGCACGATGCTCAGCGTGGCGAGCGCGAGCCGCCAGTCGAGGATGAAGAGGAAGCCGATGGCCCCCACGAAGGTCAGCGAGTTCGTCACCAGAGAGGTGACGCCGTCGGTGACGAGCTGGTCGAGCGCGTCGATGTCGTTGGTGAGACGGCTCACGATCCAGCCGGTGCGCTGGCGGCTGAAGAAGTCGAGGCTGAGCTTCTGGAGGTGGGCGAAGAGGTCGCGCCGCAGGTCGAGGATCATGTGCTCGCCGACCCAGCTGGTCAAGTACGTCTGCAGGTAACTGGCGCCGACGTTGACGGCGCTCACGCCGGCGAAGACGACGATGACCCGGTGACCACGTGCAGGTCTGCGGACGATGCCCGAGTCGATGGCCACCTTGACCAGGTAGGGCACAGCGAGGCCGGTGAAGGTGAAGACGACCATGGCGACGACCGCCAGGACGGCGCGACGGCGATACGGAACGACAGCCGCGCGAGCCGCGCGAGCTGGAGCTCGCGCGCCAAGTGTACGAAGGCGTGCCAGCCACGGAACTCCTCGAGGTCGGCGCCGCTGCCGTGGGGCCCTGGGCGTGGCGAGCGCAGGCCATCAGGAGCCCTCCGCCGTGGGGGCTTCGTCGGCCGGCACCGATCGCCGCGGGCTCATCCCGTCCACCACGTCGAGCTCGCAGTGCTCGGCCTCGGCGCGGCCGAACATGCGCGCATAGTGCGTATCGGCTGCCATCAGCTCGTCGTGCGGCCGCGCTCGACGATCCGGCCGTGGTCGATCACCACAATCTCGTCGGCGAGCGAGATGGTGGACGGGCGGTGGGCGATGATGAACGTGGTGCGCCCGTGGATTACGTCGGCAGCACGGCCCGGATCTTGCTCCGTCTCCACATCGACGCTGGATGGCGTCGTCAAGGATGAGGATACGCGGGTCCATCACCAGCGCGCCCGAGCGATGGCGATGCGCTGGCGCTGGCCGCCGCTCAGGGTGAGGCCGCGTTCGCCGACGACCGTGTCATAGCCGTCGGGGAGCGCACTCGATGAACTCCTCGGCTGCGCCGCCTGGGCCGCGGGCGGCCTCGCGATGGCGCGCCGAGGTCGCCGAAAGCGAGATGTTCTCCGCGATGCTCGCCGAGAAGAGGAACGGGTCCTGATCGACGACGCCGATGCCGGCCCGGAGGCTGGCCATCGTGTAGTCCGCGCACGTCGACGCCATCCACCAGCACGCGGCCGCCGGCGACGTCGTAGAAGCGTGGCACCAGGTTGGCCAGCGTGGTCTTGCCGCAGCCGGTGTGGCCGACCAGGGCCACCGCCTGTCCGGCCGCTACCGTGAGTGACGTCGTCGAGCACCGCCGTGTCGGTCGTACGCGAAGGTGACGTGCTCGAACCGTACTTCGCCGCAGGCAGGCTGCGGTGGGCCTGGTCGGTCGGCAGTGCCCTGCCCGCCGGTCGCCAGCACAAGCGGGCAAGCCCAGGCGACCGCGCCCGGCTTGTCGTTCATACCCACGGGCGTGTCCAGCAGCTCGTAGACGCGCTCGGCGGAGGCGACGGCGCGCTGTGCCAGACCTGTCAGCCAGCCTATCGTCTGGGCCGGGAAGATCAGCATCATGAGGTAACTGTAGAAGGCCACGAGGGCGCCGATGGTGAGGTGACCGTCGATCACAAGTCGGGCGCCGTACCAGAGGAGCACGGCGACCGCCGCGTTGGGCAGGAAGGTGATCATCGGGATGTAGAACGCGCGCAGTCTGGCGGCCGCCACCGATGCCTCGAAGACGGCCATGCTGCGGGCACTGAACTTCTCCAGCTCCTCTTCCTCCCGCGCGAAGATCTTGACGATGCGGCTGCCGACCACGTTCTCCTCGGCAGCCGCCGTGACGTCCGCGATCTTCTGCTGCACGTCGCGCAGCACCGGACGCAGGCGGCGGCTGAAGCGGACCGTCACCAGCAGCAACGCGGGCAGGAACGCCATCGACAAGAGCGCCATGCCCGTCGATCACGAACAGCAGCGCCACGACGGCGACCATCGTCACGACGTTGGCGGTGAAACGAGGCCGTAGCCGAGGAACATGCGCACGTTCTGCACGTCGGTCACGGCGCGACTCATGAGCTGACCGGTGGGCCAGCGGTCGAAGTACCCGAGCGGCTGCCGCACAAGGTACGCCCACACGCGGTTGCGCAGGTCGTACTCGATCTCCAGGCTGACCTTGCCGGTGGTAAGGCGGCGGCCCACGGCGACCACGAAGCGCGGCGGCGCGATGCCCAGAATCACCAGGCCGTAGGTGACCAGCAGGCGGGTCTTGCCCGCCAAGAGCGCGTTATTGATGGTCAGCTGAATGATGCGCGGCACGACCACGCTCAGGCCGACCTGCGCGAAGGCCACCGCGAAGCCCACGATCATGAGCCACTTGTAGCCACCGAGCAGCTTGAGGATGCGCCAGAACGTTCTCACGGGGTCAGCTTACCCCGGGACAGGATTGCCTCGGCCTGGCGCGCCCTGGCCGCGACGTGCTCAGCGCCCCGCCAGCTTCTCGCGCGGCACGCCCACCTGCTCCGCGGCGAAGCTCAGCAGCAGCTCGCCGGCGAGCTGCACAGGCATGCCGGCGTAGCCGATGGCCGCGCGAAAGCTGAAGCCGTCAGACACCGCCACCAGCCGCTGGGCCAGCTCGGCGGGTGGCGCCACGGGGTGGAACACGCCGGCCCGCGCCCCGCCGGCGACGATCTCTTCAATGAAGCTCGTCCAGCGGGCCGACATGGCGGCGCACTCCGGAAGCAGCTCTGGTTGCAGACGCAGGCGCGCCCACACCTCGAGCCACAGAAGGTACTCGTCGTGCAGCACGCCCGCGGTGGGTACCGCCAGCTCCAGGGTGCGGCGTAGCAGCTCCACGGGGTCGGTCGTGGTGTCGCGCAGCTCCCGCAGCCAGCGGCTGGTGTGCTCGTTGGCCCATTGCAGGGCCGCCAGGAGCACCTCGTCCTTGGAGCGGTAGTAGTAGTGGATGATGGCGCTCGATACGCCCGCCTCGCGGGCGATGTCGGCGATGCGCGTGGCCGCCGGCCCGCGCGTCGCGAAGGCACGGCAGGCGGCGGCGCGGATGTTTTCGCGGGCCCGTGACGACCGGCTCGAGGGTCACTGTGCCGGGCTCCCCGCCGCGCCGCTGGAGCCGGTCCAGCAGTCGGGCGTCGGCTCCGCCTTCGCGGCGGACGGCGGCGATCTTCTTCTTCACGCGCAGGGCGGTCTTGTAGCTCACTCCGAGCTCGCCGGCGAGGGCGCGCGGCGTCAGGCGCCCGTCGCCGGCGGCGATGAGGCCGGCGGCCGCGAACCAGGTGGCCACGCTCAAGCCCGAGCCTTCCATGAAGGTGCCGGCGGTGGGGTAGATCTGGGCGCCGCAGTGGTCGCAGGCGTAGGCCCGGCGGCGGGCGACGCGGTGAAACCGGCGCACCGTGTGGCAGCGGCGGCACACGGCACCAGCGCCGTCGGGCGCGTAGAGGGTCTCCCACAGCCAGGCCAGGCAGGCGGCTTCGTCCCCTATGGGTTCGTAGAGCGGGCCCTGGGCGTGCTGGTCGCCGCGTGGCGCTTTCATCTGCCTCCTCCACCGGCTTGAGCTACTTGGCCCATCTTACACTTCCTCCTCTATCCCGTGCGCCCGATGGCAATACGATTTACCTGCTTGACACAGTAATCTGCGGGTGAGTACTGTTGGCTCGCCAATCAAGATGAACAACACGGGCGGCCGCCGCGGGCGGGACCGCCTGCGGGAGGAACCACCCATGCCGAAGGCGACATTGACAGTCTGGGGCGAGGCCGAGTGCGTGCGCCTGCACGCGGCTACGCTGGAGTTGCTGGCCGGCGTGGGCGTGGAGGTCATGCACGAGCCCGCTCTGGCGAGGTTCCGCGACGCCGGCGCCGACGTTCAGGGTCGCCGCGTGCGCCTGCCGGTACGGCTGGTAGACGAGGCCCTCGCGGGCGCGCCGCGGGAGTGGCCACTGAAGCCGCGGGGCGGCGACGCGCCGCCGCTCATGCTGCGCGACGGCGAGGTCTACTTCGGCACTGGGTCCGACATCTTGTGGGTGCGCGACCCCGAGAGTGGCACGCGGCGCCGCGCCCGGCGGGCCGATGTGGAGGGTATGGCGGCGCTCTGCGAGCGGTTGCCCAACATCGACTTCGTCATGTCCATGGGCTTGCCGGAAGACGCCGCCCAGGAGGTGGACGACCTCGTGCAGGTGGAGGCCATGCTGCGGGGCACGCGCAAACCTCTGCTGGTAGCTCCGCGCGACGGTAGCGTGCTGGGCCGCATGCGGCAGATGGCAGCGCTCTGCGGCGAGGAGCAGAGCTTCGCCATCTACGCCATGCCGTCGCCGCCGCTCATGCACGACGCCGACGCGCTCACCAAGGTGATCGGCTGTGCCGAGCTGCGCATTCCGCTCATCTACGCGCCGGCGCCCAACGCCGGCGCCACCGGCCCGCGCAGCCTGAGCGGCTGCGTGCTGGTGGGTAATGCCGAGGCGCTCAGCGGCCTCGTGCTGCATCAGCTCGTGCGGCCCGGCGCGCCGTTCGTGTACGGCGTCGGCACCGGCGCCATGGACATGCGCACCATGAACGATCCCTACGTGGTGCCCGACAGCCTGCTCGCCCAGCAGGCGGGCTGCGACCTGGCCCGCCACTATGGCCTGCCGAGCTTCTCGTACGCCGGGATGTCTGACGCCAAGACGCTCGACGAGCAGTGGTCCGCCGAGGCGGCCCTCTCCATGGCCTACGGCTTGCTCTCGCGGGCCACGCTGCTGCACGACGTCGGCTACCTCGAGTCCGGGTTGCAGAGCTCGTATGAGTCCATCGTGCTGGGCGACGAGCTGGCCGGTTACGCCCGCCAGTTCATGCGCGAGGTGGCGGTAGACGACGACTCCCTGGCGATCGACGACATCGTCGCGGTCGGCCCCGGCGGCAACTTCCTGGGCAGCAAGTACACGCGCCGGCACCACCGCGAGTTCTGGACCGGCGACCTCTTCGACCACACCGGGCACGACCGCTGGGTGGCCAACGGCGCCCTCACACTCGGCCAGCGGGTGCACGCCAAGGCGGAACGGCTGCGCGCGGAAGGCCGCCTGTTCACGTTGAGCGACGAGCAGGATGCAGGGCTGAAGGCGATCGTCGACGAGGCGTTGCACGGCCGGGACGTGCCTGCCTGAGAGCGCCGGCCAGACGCGCGGCCTTGGCGCCGCGCGCAATCTACTTCTGCTCGTCCTGCGCCCGGTCCAGGCATCAGGGCAGCCTGCGCCGTAAACTGGCTGTGTTGCCAGGCAGGCCCACCTCCTCGACGTGGTGTCGGATCACCTCGGCCGCGTCTACGGTCGCCTGGCCGCGCCCTCGAGGTCGGTGATAGACAGCCGGGCAGCGTCTCGCGCGTGGGCACCCCCTGCTCGTCCCAGCCGCGCAGCCGGTAGTACTCGTTCAGCGCTAGCCGGAAGGCGTCGCCGCCGATCGTCTTGCCGGCGGCGACGCCGTCAGGATGGGGTACCCCCAGGATGCGGGCTGGAAGCCGATCGTCGTTGCGCCCTATGCCCTCGCGCAGATTGAGCAGCCGGCCCAGGTTCCAGATGCGGGCGCCCACCGTCATGAGCTCGTCGTGGTCCGGCTTGCGGCCCCAGATGTACCGCAGGTGGGCCGCGATGAAAGATGTGTCGAGTGCCATGTTGGCGCACCACACCCCCGTCCGCGCCAAGGAGCTGAAGTCCTGCAGCTCGATGGTGAGCGCGGCGCGACGGTTGAGCGAGTCGGCGGCCGCCTCCCCGCCGAGGATGTCGTCATAAGCGGTGAAGGCGCGCATGTGAGGATACGGCGGGCCTCGCCTCCGCCAGTCATGCGTCGTCCGGCACGAACGACCCGCCCGGTTGTCTGGTCCTCTCCCCGAACCGCTCGACGCAGTTGATGGGCACCTCGAGCACGCGCGCGATGTTGAACTTGGCCTCGATCTGGTTGGCCTGCCACGGTTGACTGATCGCGTAGCTGTGGATACGGCCCAGGCCGAGCTCGTTGCGCACATCGGTCATGACCACGGGGTCGGATAGGTCGAACGGCGCTACGCCGAGCTTGCCGGCCACGTACTCCTTGGCCTCACTCAAGCGCATGCCGCGGGTCATCTGCAGCCTGGCGACCAGATCTCCAGCCGCCCTGATGCCGCCCATGCCCGCCGCCTGCGCGTGCGCGCTGTGCATGCCGTGCGGGTCGCCCGAGCCCACCTACAAGCCGTCGATGCGCAGCACCTCGACGAAGGCCTTGGCCGCTCGGCAGACCGCGTCGGCCGGCGGGTGGACGAACATCGGCACGGCTCCGACGCCCATGCCGGCGTTCGGATGAACCGGGATGGTCGCCACCTCCATGCACGGCTTGATCAGGGTGATCGCGCGGGCGATGTTCCAGGCCAGCGACTTGCCGGTGTTCACATTGACCACCGGCCCGAACGTGGTGACGCCGGCCTGTTGCGCGAGCAGGAGCTGCTCGCGCGGCCACAGACCGGCAAGGCGGGTGTCTTCGTAGGTGAGCCCGCCGTGCATGCCGAGGACGAACTCGCCGGCCATGCCGAGCTGCACGCCGAGGTCTGGGTACTTCTTGCGAACGATCTCGGTTGCTCGCAACGCGGCGAGGAACTCCGGGTCGCCAGAGGCGCCGGTTGTGTCCCAGTCGATAGCGTCGGCCCCGGCCTCGTACTGCGAGTCCGCCAGGTGCACCATGTCGGTCACCGCGAGTTCGACCGCCTCCTCTTCGGCGGCACGCGCGTCGTCGATGCGGCCCTGGGGCAGCAGCTTGCTCCAGTTGTCGCATGGACCGTCTGGCTTGGAGTACAGCCCGAGGTTGGGCATGACTCCGTACTGCAGCGGCGCGATTGTGGCGAGCTGGGCGTCGTGCATGTACTGGGCCTCGTAGGTCAAGATGGTGCGCACGACCTTGAGCGAGTAGTCGCCGACACAGAGCTCGAGCAGGTCGGCTCCCATCCACTGCTCGTAGGACTGCAGGTCCTGGATGCGCGTGGCGTGCGTCTTCATGCCGGTGCCGTCGCACGAGAGCACGACCTCGTCGCCCACGTCGACGCCGGTGAAGCGCGCCGGCGAGGCGTAAATGTCGAGGAGGTGATCGAGCTCGTCCGGCCTGAGGGCCGGCACTTTCGCCCGCGTTGCGGCCGCCTGAGTGCCGGCCTCGAGGTCGGCCCGGATCTCGCTTCGCGTGAGGTGCGCGAACGTACCGTCGCCCATGCGCGTGGGGAATCTCGACTTGCTCATTTCACCTCGCCTCCGTCTCGCCGGACCGGCATCGTCGCGCTGCCAATCGACTGGTCGGTCGGTTCGCGCTGCATGCCGCGTGTCGATCGCGGCCAAGCGTGTGAGCGCAGCCGCGCGCACGGCCCCGCGGATCCGGTCGTGTGGTTCATGCGTCGCCCGCGATCGGCTCCCGACCGACGTTCTCGCCTTCCCACTCGAGGTTGGTCTTGTCCGTGCGAAGGATGTGCCAGGTCTCCGTGTAGGCGATGCCCTCGATCTGCGCCAGATCCTCGTTGAGAAACTTGTAGAGGCCCTCGTTGTCTGCCACGTGGGCCTCAATGAGGATGTCGAACGACCCGGTCGTATACCCGACGTAGGCGACGTTCTCCATCGCTGCCAGACGAGTGCCGACCTCCCTCGAATACCCACGGTTCAGACGGATGCCCACCATGGCGTCGACCGGCAGACCGATGGCGGCCGGGTTCACACCGGTCATGGGCAGGATCGCCCCCCTGACGATCAGCCGTTCGACCCGCTTGCGTACGGTCGGTTCGGATACCCCGAGCTCGCGGGCAATGCTTGCGTACGAATGGCGCGAGTCGGCACGCAGGCGGCGCATGATGCGACGGTCGAGCACGTCCATCTCGACGATACCGTGCGGCGCCTGACCGAACCTGATCATGAGGTCTCCCTTGGCATGCGATACGAGGAAGAACGACGGTATGCCAACCCATTCCGCACACAGTATCCCGCCTTTGCCTCGTGAAGCAATAGCCTTACGGCAAATAAGCGTTGTAATCGAAGAGTCTTATCTTGACACGAGCGGGCGCGCGTGCCATCGTGCAGGTCGGATCCGCCGGGCGCGGCGGCGCACGTGCTGTGTGGGCCGCGAGCGCGGCCGCGGATGGAGAGCGGGGCAGGCACGGTGAAGGCCACCACGACATGGCTGAGCGACGGCGAGAAGAGCCTCATCGCCGACCAGGCGATCGAACTCCTCTCAACGGTGGGCATGCGCTTCGGCAGCTCGCGCCTGCTGCCGCTGCTGGCCGAGTGCGGCGCACATGCGGACGATGCAAACGGCGTCGTCCGCCTGCCGCGCGCGCTTGTGGAGTGGGCCATCGAGCAGTGTCCGAGGCAGGTCTTGCTGGCGGGCCTGGCCGAGGCCGACGACGTACTGCTCGACGACGGGCAGTCCTTCCGCTTCGCGCCCAGTGGCTGCGTGGCCAAGACCCTCAACCGGCGCACCGGCGCGCGGCGCGCGAGCACGCTCCAGGACGTCCGCGACAGCACCGCGTTGTTCGACGAGCTGCCGGAACTCGACATAGTCGTGACGCAGGTGAGTGCGACCGACGTGCCGGCCGAGGTGCGCGAGCTGACCGAGTACTTCACGCTCCTCACCGAGACGTCCAAGCACGTCACCTTTATCGACTGCCCGACCGAGGTTGAGGCCGTGCTGCGGCTCTGCGAGGCGCTTGCCGGCGACCTGGAACGCTTCCGCCGCCGGCCGCGGATCTCGACCCTGGTCACCGCGGCGTCGCCACTCCAGGTCGACGGCCGCACCCTCGACGTCCACGCGGCGCTGGCGCCTCGTGGGGTGCCGGTCAAGGTGTACTCCATGGCCGTTGCCGGTGCCACCTCGCCGGTGACACTCGCCGGCACCGTAGCGCAGGGCCTCGCCGAGTTTCTCGGCATCGCCACCGCGCTGCAGGTCGCGGCGCCGGGCGCGCGCCTGATCTTCTGCTTCGGCTCCGGCGTGCTCGACATGCGCCGCACGACCTTCTCCTTGGGCTGTCTCGAGAGCGCACTCATGGCAGCGATGGCTACCGAGGTCGGTCACTTCCTGGGAGTGCCGACCCTGAACCCTGGCCTTTCGACCGACGCCAGACACCCTGGGCAGCAGGCCGGCTACGAGAAGGCCATGAAGGCGACTGTGGTCTGCGCGGCGCGGCCCGACATCGTCACCGGCTGGGGACTGATCGACTCCCACAACACCATGTACCTACCGCAGTCGGTCATCGACAACGAGCTGGCCGCCATGCTGCGCCGGCTGGACGGGTGCGTCGAGATTTCGAAGGAGACACTCGCCGGCGAGGCCATCAGCGCCGTCGGGCCCGGCGGCGGCTTCCTCGGCCGCAAGGAGACGGCGCGCCGCATCCGCGCCGGTGAGCATTTCCTGCCGACGGTCTCGAACCGAGTGTCCTATGACGCATGGGCTGAGGCCGGAATGGACGAGCTCGACATCGCACGGCGGCAGGTCGAGGCGCTCCTGGCGGCCCACGCCGGGCGTCCGCCGTATCTCGATGATGGGCAGCTTGCCGAGCTGGCTGCCATCTGCCGCGTCGACGACGAAACGCTGGCCCAGGCGCGGCGCGAATGAGGGGGGGCCCATGACTACGAGGATCGGCTACATCGGCCTGGGCAGCCTCGGCCGTCACCTCGCCGGCAGTCTGCTGCGCGAGGGGTTCCCGCTCACCGTGTTCGATATCGACGAGACGGCGGCGGCGGAGCTGGTCAAGGCTGGCGCCTCGTGGGCGAGCTCTGCCGCCGCCGTCGCCGGCGCCGCGGATGCCGTCATCACCTGCCTGCCCTCGCCGGCGGTCTGCGCGGCCACGGTCCTGGGATCCAACGGCATCCTCGCTGGGCTGGCCCCAGGTGGTACCTGGATCGACATGGGCACCAACGATTTCCACGAACTGCAACGACTGGCGGCCCTGGCTGCGGAGCGCGGCGTGACCACGCTCGAGTCGCCGGTGACCGGCGGCGTGCACCGCGCCGCCACCGCCATGATCACAGTGCTCGTTGGCGGCGAGCATGCCGTCTTCGCACGCCATCTTCCGGTCTTCGAGGCCATGGGCGGCAAGGTCTTCTACATCGGTCCGCTCGGCCAGGCCTCGAAGATCAAGGTCATTACCAACATGCTGGCCTTCATCCACCTGCTGGCCGACGCTGAGGCGCTGATGCTCGCCAAACAGGGCGGCGTCGACCTGGCGCAAGCCTGGGAGGTCATCAAGGCGAGCTCGGGCAACAGCTTCGTCCACGAGACCGAGGGCCAGCTCATCCTGAATGGCAGCTACAACATCAACTTTACGTTGGACCTGGCCCGTAAGGACCTCGGCTTCGCCCTTCAGATGGGGCGAGAGTTCGGCGTGCCGCTGGAGCTGGCCGGACTCACCGAGCAGCTATTCGCGAGGGCGCGTGCGCTGTACGGTGGCGGCGCGCAGTCGCCGATGGTCGCGAAGATGCTCGAGGACGCAGTCGGCACCGACCTGCGCGCCCCCGGCTTCCCCGCCGAGCTGAAGCCCGAGTGAGGGGTCGACACCCGGGCCTGGCCCGCGCGCGAGCGGTCCGCAAGCCGCGGTCCCGCTCGCCGCGAAGCATCGCCGCGAACCAGCCTCTTCCCCAGGTGTACACTGAAATGCCGTGCGGATTCGGTCACCTCACACCACCAGCTTCAGCCGACGCCTCGGCGTCCCCGCCTTGAGCACGGTCGACTCGCGGGCTGAGCGCTGCGGCCGGCCCGGCCGCGGCTCCGACGCCGACCCTGTCCCGCCGCTGCCCGTCCGGCGCCTACCCTTGCCGCCACTTCGGGCCTTGTAACTTCCGCCGCCGTGGCTACGTCCAACCTTAGTAAGTGGGCAGGGCTGCCCGACCCCTCGCCGGCCGAGCTGGCGCGGGCTGCGGACGGCGATGTGGAGGCCTTCAAGCTGATCGTGGAGCGCTATCAAGGCATGGTTTATTCGGTGGCCTACAACGTTCTCGGCGACTATACCGACGCCGAAGACGCAGCTCAGGAGGCTTTCTTGCGCTGCTTTCGCAAGCTCCCGCAGTATCGCGGCGAGGCGGCCTTCTCTACCTGGCTCTTCCGCCTGGCGCTCACCGCGGCGGTCGATTATAAGCGTCGCGAGCGGCGGCATCCCGAGCCGGCGGACGTGCCGGAGTTGGCCGACGAGGCGGCGCCCGAGCTGGGCGACGGCTTCACGCCGGCCATGCTGGTAGAGGCGCTGGCCGACTTGCCGCAAGACTACCGCGTGCCCACCGTGTTGCGCGACGTGTACGGCATGCCCTACCAGGAGATCGCCGAGATCACGGGCCAGCCGCTGGGCACCGTCAAAGTGATGGTGCACCGCGGCCGCGCCTCGCTGCGCCTGCGGCTGCGCGCCGGCGGCGTCGGGGAGCCGAACTGATGGACTGCAGCTACTTCCGCGAGCGTATCAACAACTACATCGACGGCGAGCTGGGCTACTTTGAGGTGGCCGAGCTGCAGGCGCACCTGAGCTTCTGCCCAGACTGCGCCGTAGATCTCGCTCAGACCGGCGGGGTGCGCTGCGCCCTGGCCGCCTGGGGACGGGCCGAGCTGGCCCCGCCGCCCGGCTTTGCCGAGCGCGTCGCGGCGGCGGTGGAGCGCGACGGCGCTCCCGCCGCGCCCAAGACCTTCGGCCAGACGATCGACGACACCTTGCAGTGGCTCGACGACACGCTAGGCCGCGCGCCGTTGCCCGGGGGCCGCACCATCCCCGTGAAGAACATCATCGGCTGGGCCCTCGCGGCCACGGCCGCGGTCTACATCGAGCTTGAGGTGCCGGCGCTCGCACCGCTCGCAAGAACTGAGGCCTTCGTGACACTCGACCGCGCCGAGATCGAGGCGCTCCTGCCGCAGCGGCCGCCCTTCCTCCTGGTGGACGACGTCGCCGAACTCGAGCCGGGCGCGCGCTGCGTTGCCACGCGCACGCTGCGCGCCGACGACTTCTGGTTCGCCGGGCACTTCCCCGGCAATCCGGTGATGCCCGGCGTGCTCATCGTCGAGGCCCTCGCGCAAACCGCCACCATCGCAGCCGCCAGCGCCGGCGACGCGGTCGGCAAGATCGGCTTGTTCGCCGGCATCGACAAGGTGCGCTTCAAGCGCGTGGTGAAGCCCGGCGACACGCTGCGCTTGGTGGCCGAGATGCTGGCCGTGCACGGCCCCGTGGGAAAGTGCAAGGTGGTGGCCACCGTGGAGGGTCAGATAGCCTGTCGCGGCGAGCTCATGTTCGCCATCGTCGATGCCGGCGCCATCGCCGCCGACGAGGCCAAGCTGTGATCGGTCTGCGCCGCGGCCTGGTACGCGGGGCACGCATCTCGGCGCTCGGCGTCCACGTGCCGGAGCGCGTGCTCAGCAACGACGAGATCTCGCAGACCCTCGACACATCGGACGAATGGATCGCCTCGCGCACGGGCATCCGCGAGCGGCGCATCGCCGCGCCGGGCGAGGCGGCCAGCGACCTCGGCGAGATCGCCGCGCGGCGCTGCCTGGAGTCGGTCGACCTCGACCCGGCGGCCCTCGACCTGGTCATCGTCACCACCATCTCACCGGACCACATCATGCCGGCCACGGCCTCCATCGTGGCGCACAAGATCGGCGCCACCAACGCCGGCGCCTTCGATGTGCAGGCCGGCTGCACCGGTTTCGTATACGGCCTCGCCATCGCCACGGCCTTCGTCTCGGCCAACATCTACCAGAACGTGCTGGTGCTGGGCGCCGAGGTACTCAGCAAGATGCTCAACTGGGAAGATCGCGCCACTTGCGTGCTGTTCGGCGACGGCGCCGGCGCCGTACTGGTGCAGCCCACCGACAACGAAGTATCTCAGCTTCGACCTGGGTAACGACGGCAGCGGCGCGTCCAACCTGCTGGTACCGGCCGGCGGCAGCCGCGAGCCGGCCAGCGAAGAGACGGTGCGGCGACATCGCCACCGACGGCACATGACCGGCAGCGAGGTGTTCAAGTTCGCCACGCCGCACCGTGCAGGGCTCCTGCGAGAAGGTGCTGGGCGACGCCATCTGAGCGTCGCCGACGTGGACCTCTTCGTACCGCACCAAGCCAATATCCGCATCAGCTCGGCTCGGTGGCCCGGCGGTTGGGCTTCACTAAGAGCAAGTCTTCGCCAACTTGGACCGCTACGGCAACACGTCGTGCGCCAGCATCCCCATCTGCCTGCACGAGGCCAGCCAGAACGGCCGCCTCAAGAAGGGCGACACGCTGCTCATGGCTGGCTTCGGCGCCGGGCTCACCTGGGGATCGTGCCTCACCAAGTGGGAGCTGTGAGCGCCGCGCCCTACCTGCGGACCTGCGGAATCCTCCAACTCCAACACTACACCACCGCGTCCGGGAGGACGGTATGACTGATCAAGGCCCCTCGGCGGGCGGGGCTAAGCTGGCCCTCATGTTCCCCGGCCAAGGCTCGCAGGCCCTGGGCATGGGCTGCGACCTCTGCGCCGCCTACCCTCAGATGCGCGACGTCTACGGCGAGGCGTCGGAAGTGCTGCAGTTCGACCTCGAGCAGCTCTGCGCACTGGGCCCAGCCGAGACGCTGGCGCGCACCGACGTGACGCAGCCGGCGCTGCTGGCCAACTCCGTAGGCGTGTACCGTATCCTCGCCGCCGAAGGTTCGCGCCATGACGCGGCCTTCGGCCACAGCCTCGGTGAGTACTCGGCCCTGGTGGCCACCGGCGCCGTGTCGTTCGCCGACGGGCTGCGCCTGGTGCGCCGGCGCGGCGCAGAGATGCTGCGCGCCGCCGAGGCCAACCCCGGCGGCATGGCGGCGCTGATCGGCCTGTCGGACGACAAGATCGAGCAGCTCTGCGCCGGCCTGGACGGCGTGTGGCCGGCAAACTTCAACTCGCCCGGCCAGGTGGTCGTGAGCGGCACCAAGGCCGCGCTCGACGAGCTGGCGGCGCGCGCGCCCAAGGCCTGGCGCCCGCAAGGTGATCCCGCTGGTCGTGAGCGGCGCCTTTCACTCGCCGCTGATCGCCAGCGCTCAGGCGCCGCTGCGCGAGGAGCTCGAGAGCACGCCCTGGAGCACGCCGCAGCCGCGGTTCTTCTCGGTCTGCACGCTGCGCTTCGAAGACGGCGGCTTTCCGGACCTCATGGCGCGCCAGCTCATCTCGCCGGTGCGCTTTGACCAGGCTGTGAAAACCATGCGCGCGGCAGGATATGATTCGTTTCTTGAGGTCGGACCCGGCAGCGTGCTGAGCGGCCTCGTAAAGCGCATCGCCCCGGAGGCCACGGTGGCGCGGGCCGCCGACGCCGATTCCATCGAGGCGCTGCGCGAAGACGCGAGCTACTGGGGGCCGCGTGACCATAGAGCTTGACCTGAGCGGTTCGGTGGCGCTGGTAAACAGGCGCCGGCCGCGGCATCGGCCGCGCTATCGCCCTCTGCCTCGCCATGGCCGGCGCGGACGTGGCCGTCAACGATTTCGCCGACGAACCGGCCTGCGCGGCCGTGGTGGGCGAGATCGACAAGCTTGGCCGCAAGGGCCTCGTGGTGATGGCCAACGTCTCCGACGCAAAGCACAG
Organism: uncultured Thermoleophilia bacterium; assembly: GCA_963848545.1. Taxonomy (GTDB): domain Bacteria; phylum Actinomycetota; class Thermoleophilia; order UBA2241; family UBA2241; genus CAIXSE01. Next base: position 571 of record CAWKEZ010000063.1, on the reverse strand, counting down.
GTCAACGCCATGGTTGACCAAGTCGAGAGCGAGCTGGGCCCGCTCGGCGTGGTCGTCAACAACGCCGGCATCATGCGCGACAACGTAGTGATGATGATGGACGTCGCCGACTTCGACGGCGTCATCGCCACGCACTTGCGCGGCACGTTCCTGGTGAGCAAGGCGGCGGCCCGCAAGATGTTCCGCCGTCGCACGGGCTGATCATCAATCTCTCGAGCGTGGTGGCGTCGTCGCGGCAACGCAGGGCAGGCCAACTACGCCGCGGCAAAGGCAGGAATCATAGGTCTCACCAGCTGGCCAAAGAGCTGGGGGCGCGCGGTGTACGCGTTCAACGTCATCGCCCCCGGCTACATCGATACACCCATGACGCAGGCGCTGCCCGAGCAGACGCGCCAGCTGATCGTCGAGGCGACACCGCTCAAGGGCATCGGCGCCACCGACGACGTAGCCCACGCGGTCGTGTTCCTGGCGTCGCCGCAGGCGCGGTTCGTCACCGGCTGCGTGCTGCCCGTCGACGGCGGCCTGGGCATCTAGCGGAAGAGAACGGGCGGAAGACCACAGCATGACACCA
>CAWKEZ010000062.1:0-16974 GCA_963848545.1 uncultured Thermoleophilia bacterium | reverse complement strand
TCCAAGGTCAATGCCTGGTAACCGGTACACTTTTCGGAAAGGGCCTTGTGTGCGGCCCGCCAGGACTCGACTTCTTCCAAATAGTCCTTCTCGTTCACGCGATACAGCGTTTGCAGATAGTACTGCTCGACTTCCGCGAAGAAGTCCTCGAAGCCGGTGGGCGTGGCCTTCACCGATTCCGCTCTGAGAGCCGCGGTGGTCCCGGCCACGTCCTCGATGTTGCTACGATCGCAAGCGGTCACTTCCTCAATATGTTCCCTGGCCTCGCTGTCCCGGCCCAGTTCCTGAAGGACCTGTGCGTGCCAGAAGCGGCGTGCGAACGCAGAGGCTTTCTGGGGGACCTGGTACGCTTCACGGAAGTATTGGTAAACGGTGTCGAAGTCCTTGATCAGCTTCGTCATGGCGTGGTGGTAGGTGTACGCCTCGGGCTTGCATGTACACCCAACCATGGCCGAAGAACAAGCGGTTTTCACCGGTCGCCACGATGGCGGGCTGATACTTGGGAGACTTCGGCCCCAGTGACTTCACCAGTTTACGCGAAGCGATTACGGCCTCTGCGAACTGCGGCCGGACTTCGTCGAGATGTGACGGGCATCGGCCAGGAATTTGGCCTTATCCGCGGCGTCGGTCGTGTACGCGGCGTGCAGCACGTCGGCCTGGCCCTCCCTGGCCCGATCTATTGCCGCAACGCGCTTTTTCCTGGATTGCTTCCGGCAGATCGGGATGGGCTTTGATGAATTCTTCGAGCAGGGCCTTGGACTGCTCGGTCAATTGCCTGGCCTTGGCGTCGCTGTAGGAGCCCTGCCTGGCTTGTTCCTTCATGCTCCGGGACATCTCCAGGTCCGAAACGTCCAGGATCTCCTTGGGGGCGTCAGGGTCGGTCTTGATCGAATCGAGGTAGTCGACCGCCACGTCGGCGTAGCCTTCCTTCTGCAGCCGGTGGAGGAATTCCAGGGAATCGTTCCTGGCCGTAGCCGGGCTGACCGGCAGGGTGGCGAGGATTACCAGGACGCTGAAAACGGAGCAAGTGGTTCGCATGGCACTCAGAGGCTATCCGGAAAGTCGGAAACGAGCCGTAGGGTGTGGTCGAGTGCAACGAAGACCCACCAATTTCCGGCATTCTATGGTGGGTCTTCGTTGCACTCGACCGCACCCTACGGCTTTTCGGATAGCCTCTTAAGCGGCAGCCATCACTACAAATCAGTTTCGGGCTTCTCGGCCGCAGGCTTGTCGGCCGCGGGCTTGGCCTTCTCCGCGGCCGGCCTGTCGGCGACGACAGGCTTGGCATTGTCCGCGTCCGCCTTGAACAAGGGCAGATAACGGTAGTAGATTTCCAGGGTCAGGCAGGAGAGGCTGGTCTGCATGACGCGACCGCCGTGCCTGCCCCAGGCGTCCTTCTCCGGGGCCCAGCTTCCGTTGGCGCACTGGTCGACATTGCGGACCTGCGTGTGGACCAGCAGATCGCGCATCTTGCGATTCCAGGTGTCCCACTCGTATCCGCTCATGTTGTGCATGACCTGGGTCGCGTAATACCAGTAGTAGACGTTGGGCAATCGCTTCGTCGGGCAAGTGGTTCATCAGATAGGCCATGCCGCCGGTGAGCATGGGGTTGTCGCGCTTGGCGCCGAGGTACTGGCGGCAGAGCAGGCCGACCGAAGTCATCGTGTTCGAAGGACCCGGGCCGGGCTGGTAGGAATACTCGGTGCCATCGTGTACGGCGACCGAATCGAGCCACTTGCTGGTGCCCGGCGAAGCGACCGGACGCCGCCGATGTTCAGGCCGGCCATGTGGGCGCTCTTCAGGGCCATCAATTGCCAACCGACCACGGAGGTGTCGCCGGGGTCGCCTGGGATTGTACCGCCAGCCGCCGTCGGCCTTGTTCTGGGCGTTGAGGATGAAGTTCACCGCCCCCTGCGCCGCCATGCCGACTTGCTTGTCGCCGCTCAGCCCGTAGGCCTCGCACAGGGCGATCGTGGCCAGACCGTGCGAATACATCATCTGCGGCGCAGCCCTTGGCCAGGTTGCCGTCGGGCTGCTGGTGGCGGATGAGCCACTTGATGCCTTTGAGGATATGTTCCCTGTAAGGGCCTTTGGACTTGTGCGTCTGCCCGGCGGCCAGGAAGGGCAGGAGGCCCATCGCCGTCGCGCCGGTGTCGGCCGGAGACTTGCCCGGGCCGGTGCAGGTCTTGTCCTGTGCACCGCGTCGTGTAGTCTTGCAGGCTCCAGCTGCCGTCGGAATTCTGGTGGTTGGCCAGCCAGACCAGGGCGGCGGTCACCGCCCGTTCGGTATGCTTGGTGCCGCCGCCGGTGGCCAACATGGCCTTGCGGCTGCCGCTGCCGCGGCCGCCGAAGCCGCGTGCCGTCGCCGCCGCTGCCCTAGTTCTTGCCCGTGCCCAGCCCGACGCCGATGCCCGCGGCGCCGGTCACCTTGGGACCGGGGCCGAAGGCCATGGCCCCGCCGCCGCCGGCCGCCACGTCCTTCACGCCGTTGGGCGTGCCGCCGCCCTTGTGCTCGAAGATCTTGCTGTCGTCGTTGTATTCCGCCTCCTGGGCGGCCTGGGCGGGCTTTTCCAGAGTGGGATCGACATCCAACTCCGGCGGAGGGGTTGTCTTCGATCTCGCCGATATCGACTTTCTCGAATTTCTCCGGCTCCTTCTTCTCGACTTCGTCGGCCTTCGACTCCAGAACGGGCGCATCGCCCTGGCTGTCTGGTCGCCGCCGATGTTCGGCAGCAACAACAGGAGCGAAAGCACGAGGAGGTGAAAACTGAAACTGCCGGCGTACCAGACCAGTTCGGTCCGCACCCAGTCCATGAAACGTTCCGACAGGGTTTCTTCCTGGAGTTGATCTTCGTCCTCAACCGGCAACGGGTTGTTCGCGGTTTCTGCCATGAGCGATCACCTTTTCGATTGAATTCGTACTTCCTGGTATTGATCTTGGATTCCGCCGGGGTTTTCATGTGCCATGGGCCGGACGGTCCTTGGTTGTTGCGCCCTCGTGTCCATTATTAGATTCGTCGTTTTCCCCAAAAATATTCCCGGAAAATCGGCCCCCGAAACCCTCCTCCAGGGCCGCTCCGTCGCTGCGGGCAGTCGTTTCCGGCACTGGTTCCAAGCTTAACCTGCCCGACTGGGCCTGGTCAAGCCAGTTGTCGACGCGAGGCCTTCCGGGTCGAGGGCTGGCGGAAACACGGCCGGCGAAGCGCGCCGGCCGCGACCCTTCGCGTGGTCAGCAATACCCATCCGACAATCACCACCACGGCCACGCCGCCGATCGTTACCAGCAGCCAAACGGGGGTCTTCTCCTCGGCCGCCGGCGGAGAATCCAGACCAGCCGCCCGATGATGACGGGCGCCTTCAAGGGTTCGGGCTTCTTCCGAGTCTGCTCGGCTTCCAACTGCTGCTGCCTGGAAATATCCCCTGGAGCTTGAAGAAATAGCCCACCAATTTGGCGTCTTCGTTGACCAACGTGCCGATGGGCATGCCTTCGGGCAGATCGGTCACGATCCCGAAATACAGGTTCGAGCCGCCCTCCCGGGTGAACCCGCGTACCTCATAAATCGGGTTTCCCTCATGCGTCGTCATCGGCTTTCGTATGCCGTTTTTCGGGCGGTCCGTGTAGCGGATGATCTGCCGCACGTTCAAATTCAATTCGACGATTTGCAGCCGCATCGAATCGGGCGTTCTGCGGAAATCGCTGTAGAGCACGTCCTTTTGGGCCCGCTTCCGCAAAAGCTCCGTCGACTGGTGGTCGACCCAACTCAGAATCCGGAAGTAGGCCGGCATCTCCACTTTGCTCATCTCCAAAGTGCCATCCTTGACGAACGAGATGTTTGATTTCATGTCGTCCCACTCCAGCGGGTCGAGGTCGGTCGAGCCCGTAGGAGTCAATTCGGCGCAGTCTGCGGCGATTCCTTCGGCTTGGCTGGCATCGCCGGCACCGGTGCGGCGGCAGAGGGGGCAGGCTGTTTGTTTGGATTCTTGCCATCGGCTACTTCGCTGCCTACAACAGTCTGCACGTCGTCGTCCATGTCCCGCGAGAACCATCGCCATGTAGCCGGATCGGTGCGCCCGCACGATGATCAACCCCATGACAACCAGCATGAGCGCGATGGTGAAAACTCGGGGCGTGGGCACGCCGCGATAAAGCTGCCTTCAACGATCTTTCCAGGTCTGGCGCATGGTCGGCACTCAACCTCCCGGTGCGGTTTGCCGCCGAGATACTTACCTTGGGAATTTCACCCTTAGCCGTGGTGGAGTTGGTGAAGATGTCCATGACCTTTAGGACCTCATCCCAGCGCAAGGTGGGGGAGGCGTTGATAACCGCCTGCTCTCGTTCACCCTTTACTCGAACCTGATTCTGTCCGTGGCGGCGGTATTCTTCCTGGCGCGCAATTGCTGGGCGACGCTGACCTGTAGACCTGGCCGGGACCTACGCGGCTTTTACGCGTTTTGGCGCTTTTTCAACGGCAGCGCCTGGCATTGGGCGCAGCCGCAGGAGGGTGGTGTGGGCGGGGGCTTCTTTCCTGGTGGGCTATTGGCTGGTCTTTACGGCGGCGGTGTTCCTGTCCCGCGACGCAGAATTCGTAGGCCGACACAATTCCCGGCGCCGAAGAAGGGACTGCTGCCGCCTGAAGGCGGCGTTCCGCTGACGGCGCGGGGGCCGCGCCGGTTTTCTTACTCTGAACAACAGCGCTGTTCCTGCTAACCATGCTGTTGGCGCGGCAGGGCGGTTTTTGAGGATCGCGGCGAACGCCAGGAGCACCGGCTTGAGGAACGAGTTGAGCGCCGCCGCGGTCTGCTGCGTTTGTTCGGCGGCGGCCTGCCGGCCGGTCTGCACCTTGAACGTCCCCGGGAGGGCGCCTCTCACGCGGCCGGCGAGCTGCTCAGCGGTCACGCCCGGGCGGGCGGCGATGTCGATGGAGGTGTACCGGCCTAGCTGGCCACCCCAGCGCTGCACGTCTACGGTGCGGCCGACGATCATGACGGTGCCGCCCAGCGAGTTGGATGCCCAGTCGAACGTGCCAGCGACCTTGACATTCTGCAGTCCGCTGGGGGTCGCCACGGCGAAGGTGTCACCCACCTTGAGATTCTCCTTGGCTGCCCAGGTGCGGGTGATGCTCACCTGGTTGCGGGTCATCGGCGGGTGGCCGCTGACCGTGGTGGCGGCGTTGAACGGTTGGCCGGGGTCGCCGATGAGTAGCGTGGGGGCGCCGCCCGTCTGCACGGTCGTACCACGCACGATGGCGGCGCCTGTCGTCTCGTACGTGCCGGCGGCCTTGGCGACACCCGGAATCCCGCGCACCCGGGCGAGCAGTCCGGCGTCTAGCGTAGGGTCTCGCGGCTATCGGTGATGCCGAAGGTCGTCTTGGGCGAAACGACCACCGATGTGCCCTTCATGGCTGCGTTGAAGATACTGGCGAAGCCGTTGTCGATCTGGTCGGTGAGCACGTACATGCCGGTGATCATGGCCACGCCCAGCACGACCGCCAGGGCCGTGAGGATCGTGCGTAGCGGTCGGCTGGTGAGGCTGCGAAGGCCGAGGCGGATCATCGGAAGGTCCTCACGCTGGCAGTTGTCGCGGGGACGTCTGAGCAGGCCTCCGCCGGGCGATCTTCGAGGTGTTTGATGGTGTCGTAGATCTGGTCACGTGGTCATGCGGCCGTGATCGTGGACGATGGAGCCGTCCTTGAGGAAGACGACGCGGTCGGCGATAGACGCCGCCTCGGCGTCGTGCGTGACCATGATGATCGTCTGCCCGAGCTCGTCGACGGAGTGGCGCAGCAGCCGCAGCACCTCCTCGCCGGTGCGCGAGTCGAGGTTGCCGGTGGGCTCGTCGGCGAACAGCACGGCGGGCTTGCGACGAGCGCGCGAGCCACCGCGACGCGTTGCTGCTGGCCGCCGCTGAGCTCGGACGGACGGTGCGTGAGGCGGTCGCCCAGGCCGACGGTGGCGACCACCGTGCGCCGCCACTCCTCGTCGACCGAGCCGGCCAGGCGATGGGCAGAACGATGTTCTCGCGCGCCGTGAGCGTGGGCAGCAGGTTGAAGGTCTGGAAGATGAAGCCGATCTTGTCGCGGCGCAGCTGCGTGAGCTCCTTCTCCTTGAGGCTGGTGATCTCGATGCCGTCGATGCGCACCTGGCCCGCGGTCGGCGGTCCAGACCGGCGAGGATGTGCATGAGGGTCGACTTGCCGGAGCCCGACGGGCCCATGATGGCCGTCAGGCGGCCCTCGCTGAATGTCGACGCTCCACCCGCCAAGGCGTGCACCAGGCGTCGCCGTCGCCGTAGATGCGGGCGAGGCCGCGCGCCGTAACGACGGACGCCGCGGCGGCGAACTCGGCCTCCAGCTCTTGAAGGGCCGGATCGAGCGCGGGATGCTCGGTAATGACTTGTTGCATGACTGCCTCCTCTGAAGTGACCCTGGCAGCCTACGAGGTTCACGGCGCCGGCGAATCGCCCGGGGGTGGTCAATTGCCGGGATGAGAGGGGGACATGCAAGCTTGCCGGCTACCCCGACTGGGGAAGGCGGGGCGAGGCCTGGGGTACGAGCGGGCAGATCGTCGCGGCCGAGAGAATCGCCCCGGCCTCCTCCGCACTACCCCTGGCGAGGTAGTGCGGCTGCCGCGCGTCGCGCGCTAGCCGGCCGCCTCCGCGCGGTCGCGCAACCCGCGCAGCATGCGCTCTTCCATGACGAAGTGCACGGGCTCGATGACGAGCGGCTTGGCGATCTTCGCGGCCGTTGAATCGGCCCAGGCGGCGCGCCAGCGGATGATGAAGCGCGTCGTGTGGTCGTCCTCCGGCTCCAGGTAGAAGCCCCAGGAGCAGCAGATCTCACCCTTGAACACGTCTCCCGGAGGCTGAGGTTCCTCGCCGGGGGCTCCCGGCGCGGATCACGAAGGCGCGTGGCGGATCCATGATGACGATCGTCATTTTCATCTGCTCTTGCGGATCCAGCGTCACGTAGTCCTCGCCCACGCGCAAGTCCTGCCATTCCGGCTTGATCTCATGGGCGCTGTGGATGTTCAGACCTATGAGGTTCTCGAGAGCATCGTAGCTGTAGAAACCGCCCCGATTCTGGCCGAGCTGCACGAGCCAGGGCCACACGGCGGCGGCCGGCGCCTGAACGGTGATGGCACGAGTGGTCACGTACAGCGGGTTGGCGACGAGGTCGTCGCCGGGCAGCGAGTGCTCACGACTTCATCGTCGCTCGCGCCCCAAGTCAGCAGGCGCGGCCGTGCGGCCGTCCAAGCCGCCAAGCCTCCCGCCGCCGCGGCCCCCAGGAGAGCGGTCTTACGTACGAGGCCCGCCACGGTCATCCTCCTTCGTCGGGGGCGGCCATGCCGCCCCCTGCGATATCTTCAATGACCGCCCGGCGAACGCGGCCGCCGACCGCTCCACCGGCCTCGGTGAAATGATACCCCAGTCGGTGGTGAACGGTCCCTGCTCGCCGCCACGCCCCCCGGCGGCGGCGAGGCGGGTCCGCAGCATCCAAGAGACCGGCCGCCTGGGCACCGCTGCGCCAAGCTCGTGACCAGAGCCGCCGCCCGCGGCGGCATGTTCCCCCCACACAGAGCCCGGCGCAGCGAGGATTATGGGCGCCACGCACACCACAACCGGCGCGCGGGCCGCCGTCCACCCCGAGGAGCTCCGCATAATCGCCGCGCAGGCGCGAGAGCCGTTCGTTCCAGCGCCATCCGCTGCCCGGTGCGGAGTCGTCCCAGGCCCCAGCACGGCATCGTTGGCGCCGACCCACACGAAAGCTGCGGCGACGCGCTCGAAGCCCGTGCGTCTCATGCGCACGAGCAGATCGCTCACGGTATCGCCGGCGCGCCCGCGGTTGAATAGCACGTCGTCTGGCCGCAGACGTTCGAGGAGCAGCGGGAAGTAGGCGGCCCCCGGCCAGCCTTCGGTGAGACTGTCTCCCAGGGAAGGCGATGCGCATGGCGGAAGTCTACACTCCCCCCGGCCGGCGCCGTGGGCTAGAGTAGCGCCAACCGGCGAGGAGGCACGATGACGGCGGGCACACGTCTTTTCAACTCACGGACGATCAGGTGGATGGACGTGGGCTTGGTCGTCTGGCTGGTCGTATGGGTCGGTCTCGGCGTGCTCGTCTGGCACGACGTGAGGGCTCAAGCGGGTCTGAGCCGTGATGTGGTGAAGATCGGGGCAGCCGTGAGCCAAACGGGCCAGGCCCTCGGCGCGGTAGGAGGCATTCCCCTGGTGGGTGGCAGCATCGGCAACTTCGCCGACCAGATCACGACCGCCGGCGCCGGTGAAGTGGAGGCGGGCGGAGCGAGCGAGCACCGCCAGCATTCTGCGGGTGGCCGTGGTCAGCGGCGTCGGCGTGGGCCTGCTGCCGGCCGCTCTGGTGCTCATGCTCTACCTGCCGGTGCGGCTCGCCTGGCGACGCGACGTGGCCGCGGTGCGCGCCGGCCTCGCCGCGTCGGGCGGCGAGCCCGGCTTTGAGAGCTTCCTGGCACACCGCGCCTTGGCAGCCCTGCCCTGGGATGCGCTCAGTGCCATCCATGGCGACCCGTGGCGCGCGCTTGGCGACGGCGACGTGCGCGCCCTGGCGGCGGCGGAGCTCGAAAGGCTGGGGCTACGACGGCCGTAAAGCGTACGCGGAAGGGGCGTACACGGAAGGGGCGCCCGCAGACGCCCCGTATCTGAGATCGTTGTGGCTGTGTTCGCCGTAGGTTCTGCATCGATCGTTGACAACACTCTGCCCGATAGTGGACAAAAACACTCCTCCTAAGGTGGGACGGCGGATCAACGTGCGTGGGCGGAGCGACGCGGCCAACGGTAGCCCCCGCCGCCACGGAGTAAGTCCTATCTAGGGATGGTTTACCTCCCTTTGGCCATGGGAATGACGCCCTCGAAGGCGAGCGGCGGTCCGTGACCGGACCGCTCGGGGCGGCAAGGAGGGTACCGATGGCGAGGCTTGAGCCTACAGCCATACAGGAGAAGGTCCGGCGCGTGCAGGTGGCGGTAGACCTCGCGCGCAGTGTGGCACGCCGGCATTTCGACCTTACCGGCCCGGTGGCGCCGGGCGTGCGGCTCATCGTCTCGGAGGTTGGCGGCCAACCCCTGGCGCTGTCGCTGTGGTCGCACCCGCAAGACATTGCCGAGCTGTGCGGCGACGGCGCCTACCCGGCCACCGCGGCGCTCCTCGCGATCGACGTGGGTCAGGCCCGGGCGGCTACGGCCGCCGGCCACACCGTCGACCTTTCCCAGTTCACGCGTAGCGAATCCATACCTGGTCTCTACTACGCGCTGTTCGACTACGCGAGCCCACGCCAGGTGCACACTGTGTTGCACCGGCTGGTGCCGGACCTGCGGCCCGACACTCGCGCCGCCTGAGTCCGCAGGCGCCTGATCCCCAGGACGGCCAAGGATCGCGGCCGCCGGAGAACGCGCCGGGCGCCGCCGTTACTGCTGGTACCATTGGGATTCGTCCCTCGTGGTGGAGTCGCGACAGGGTCACCGGGCAGAGCCCCGTGTGCCACAGGCCAAATGGAGGAGCACTGAAGAACATGGCTGAACCTTTCAAGAACACCCCGCCGGCGCCCGAAAATAGGGGCGCCATGACCGCCCAGAACATCGCCGCCGCGCTGGCCGGCGAGAGCCAGGCCTCGCAGAAGTACCTTGCCTTCGGCGCCGTCGCCGACGCAGAGGGTTACCCCAATGTGGCACGTCTGTTCCGCGCCGTCGCGTTCGCCGAGAGCACGCATGCGCGCAACCACTTGAGCGTGCTCGGCGGCATCGGCACCACCACCGAGAACCTCAAGGCGGCATGGGGCGGCGAGACCTTCGAGATCTCCGAGATGTACCCGGCCTACGCGGCGGTTGCCAAGCTCCAGGAGAACGCGTCGGCGCAAACCAGCATCCGCTACGCGCTTACCGCGGAGAAGGATCATCAGGCCATCTACGACAGCACGCTCAAGGGCGTGGAGGGCAAGGCGGACCTCGGCGCCGAGGCCGTGCGCGTGTGCCCCATCTGCGGCCACACCGTGATCGGTGCCGCTCCAGACGAGTGCCCTGTGTGCGGCACGGCCGGGGTGCATTTCAAGGAGTTCTGATGGACGAGGGCTTCGAGAAACGGCTGCCCAAGCCGCAAGACCTGAACGCCATGACCGAGGAGAGCCTGAAGGCCGCCTTCGCCGGCGAGAGCCAGGCGGCTGAGAGGTACATGGTCTTCGCCGAGCAGGCGGACGAGGAAGGGTTGCCCAACATCGCGAGCCTCTTTCGCGCCATCTCGTTCGCCGAGACGCGGCACGCCCGTAACCATCTCCGTGTGCTCAAGGGTATCAACTCCACGGTCGACAATCTCGCGGTTGCGCACGCCGGTGAATCGTTTGAGATCGACGAGATGTACCCGGCCTATGCCGCCATCGCCAAGGAGCAAGACAATGCCCAAGCGAGCCGCAGCGTGAGGTACGCGCTCAAGGCCGAGCGAGACCATCGCCGCATGTACGCCGCGGCCCGCGAGAAGGCGCTCGCCGGCGCCGACATCGCGGCAGTGCCGGTCAGCGTGTGCCTGATCTGCGGCCACACCGTGATCGGCGACGTGCCGGACAAATGCCCGGTGTGCGCCGCGGCCAAGGAGTACTACCGGACGTTCTGAGGCCGTACCCGACAGAGCTGGAAGCAGCCGTCTGGGGAAGACGCGCTGCCCGTGCCATCAGAGGGCTATCCCCATGGGTGGAAGGCAGATGCGCGCGGCGGGCGGTACTCCGGGCACCGCCCGCCGCTTTTGATATGCTCACGCCGCGGGCGGGTTCGCCCGCACTGTCAGGAGGTTGTCGACGTGGGTTACACCTTTGGGGTCGGCCGCGAGGCCCCGGCCTTCACCATCAGTGCCGTTGACGGTAATGAGATCAACGTGCGGCAGTATCGCGGCGACTGGTTCCCGGTGCTCGTGTTCCTGCCCTCGCAGGCCGATGCTGCCAGCCAGGCGCTGCAGCGGCTCGCCGCCGCCGCCAGCGCGCTGTGGGGCCTGCGCGGCCAGCTCCTGGCCGTGTGCGTCGGGAGTCGCGCGGACGCCGCCAAGCTGGCCGGCCCGGCACTTGCTTTTCCCCTGCTCCCAGACGACGGCAGCGTGGCCCGGGCCTACGGCGCGCTGCGCGCCGATGGCAGCGTGCTACCGCTGGCCTTCATCATCGATCGCGCCGGCAAGATCGTGTGGAGCGGCGAGGGTACGGCGGCGCTTGATCCGGCCGCCCTTCGGGCGGCCTTCCGTCAAGTCGTGCGCTGAAGCGATGAGCCGCGGAGGGGCCGGCCGTGGCCGGCCCCTCCGCGGCTCATCGCTTCTCCCCGTTGCAATCCAGGCTCCACGGGTACAACAGGACCAGCAGCACCCGACAAGGAGCGACTCTCAATGATCGTCGGTCAAACAATGTTCAGTGTCCTCAAAGGCACAGAGCACCGGGCGCAGACAGCGCTACTGGAGCTCGCCGGCCATGTGAGCGATGCTCCCGGACACTCGGCTCACCGCGTGCTTCGGTCGTTCGGCATGTCGCCGCTGGCCAGCGCCCTTCACGACGAAGAGCGTGAAGCCACCCTCGGTGATGTCCACTTCGTGTTCGAGACTGAGTGGGAGTCTCTGGACGCCCACGATGCCTTCTACAGCAGCGAACCGGTGCGCCGAATCTACGGCACTCTGCACTCCATCCTCACCAGTGGCCCCTTCGAGGTGCTCTACGACGGCCTCGTGGAGCAGCCTCAGCACGACGGTGTGGCCATTTAGCCCGCCTCGCGGCGGGCACTTGCGTACCCGCGGGGCGCTCGCGGAGGCGCCCGCCGTCGCCGACATAGAGGTGCGGGAGGCTTACGCCCGGGCGCGCCGCGGCGCCAAGCTCGTGGACGTGCGCTCCGCCGCCGAGTTTCGCGGGTCTCACCCGCGGGGCGCGGCGAACGTGCCGCCCGGCTTCATCAAGAGGGACGAGACCGGGCTGAACCGCGACGATGAGCTGCTTGTCATCTGCTTGAGCGGCCATCGCAGCGCGGGGGCGGCCAGGCGCCTACAGAGCCTCGGCTTCACCAACGTGGCGCATGTGCGCGGCGGCCTGCTGGCGTGGAAGAAGGCCGGGCTGCCGCTCGCCAAGTAGACGGCGCGTCACGCGCGCCGGCGTCAGACGCGTCAGCCGCCACCGACGGCAACCCTCACATCGCCGTCCGCCTCCACGATCACCGGCACCTTCAGCGCGCCGTAGGTGAGCTCTGCGAGCTTGCGCATGGCGTCGGCCGAGGTAGTCACATCGATCTCCTCGTACTGGACGCCTTGCGCCTCGAGCTGGTTCTTGGCGGCTACACAGTACGGGCAGCCGGGCTTGGTGTAGATGACGACGGCCAACAGGGCCTCCTTGTTGTGGAGCGAAGAGGCTTCGGTACTGCAATTGTACGTCCGGTGCGTCTCAACGGCGCGCAAGACGCAGTCCATTAGCTGTCACCAGCAGCGACGTGCCCATGTCGGCAAACACGGCCAGCCAGAGCGTGACCAGGCCCAACGGGGCGAGGACCAGGAAGATCGCCTTCACCACGAGCGAGAACAGGATGTTCTGCCAGATGATGCGCGAGGTGCGCCGCGCCAGCCGCACGGTGTGCGGCAGCGCCGCGAGGTCGTCGCCCATGAGGGCGATGTCGGCCGTCTCGAGGGCGGCGTCGGTGCCGGCCGCGCCCATGGCGATGCCGAGAGTAGCGGTCGCCAGAGCCGGCGCGTCGTTGACGCCGTCGCCCACCATAGCGACCGCTCCGTAGCGGTCGCGCAACTCGGCCACGGCCGCCGCCTTGCCGGCCGGCGCGAGGCCGGCACGTACGTCCCTGATGCCCACCAGCTCGGCCACCGCCGCCGCCGTGCCGAGGTTGTCGCCGGTGAGCATGGTCAAGCTGCCGACGCCGAGCCCGGCAAGCCCGCGCAAGGCCCGCGCGGCGCCCGCTCGCGGCGGGTCGCTGACACCGATAACGCCCAGGGGCCCATACTCGTCGCCGACGGCTACCACGGTCTTGCCCTGGTTCTCGAGGCGCTCGACGGCTCGCCGCAGCGCGGGGTCGGCGGCGTGGGCGCCGAGCAGATCGGGCCGCCCCACGAAGCAGAGGCGGCCGTTCACCTGGGCGCGCACGCCCAGCCCGGGCACGGCGCGAAACCGCTCTACACCCAGGGCGTCACAGGAGCAGGCGGACGCCGGCGCCGTGGTGCTCTGCCCGTGCGCCACGATGGCCCGCGCCAGGGGGTGCTCGCTGAGCTGCTCCAGGGCGGTGGCGACGGCCAGCACATCGTCCGCTGAGGCGCGCTCCAGGGCGATCACGTCGGTCACCTGCGGCTTGCCGGCGGTGAGCGTGCCGGTTTTGTCGAAGGCGACGGCTTTCACCTTGGCCAGTTGCTCCAGGTACGCGCCGCCCTTGATGAGCACCCCGCTGCGGGTCGCCCGGCCCAAGGCCGCGAGGATGCTCACCGGCGTGGAGATCACCAAGGCGCACGGGCAGCTGATGATGAGCAGCGCGAGCCCGCGGTAGAACCAGGTGCCAAACGGCGCGCCCAGCAGCGGGGGCACAAACGCGACCGCCGCCGCGAGCGTCACCACGACCGGCGTGTACCGCGCCGCGAAACGATCGACGATGGTCTGGGCCGGAGCTCTCTGCGCCTGCGCCTCCTCCACAAGGTGGACGATCTTGGCGATGGTGTTGTCGGCGGCCCCTGTGGTGGCGCGCACCTGGAGGCTGCCCCCCTCGATGATCGAACCGGCGAAGACGGTGTCGCCGATTGTCTTGGCTACAGGCAGCGGTTCCCCGGTGACCGGTGCCTGATTGGCCGCGGCGTGCCCCGCGAGCACGATTCCGTCTACGGCAGCGCGTTCGCCGGGCCGCACCAGGATCATGTCGCCAGCCTCAACGGCGTCGACCGGCAGGGAGACCTCGCTGCCGGCCCGCACCACTGTCGCCTCGGCCGGTGTCAGTGTCATGAGACTGGTGATGGCACGGCGCGTGCGATCGAGCGTCGTCACCTGGAGCTGAGTGCCAAGGGCAAAGAGAAACGTGACCAGGCCCGCCTCCGACCACTTGCCCATGGCCGCGGCGCCCACGGCGGCGAGAGTCATGAGCACGTTCATGTCTACCCGGCGAGCGCGAAGGCTGAAGAAGGCGGCGCGGCCCATGAAGGCCCCCCCGGCGACCATCGCCGCGGCGAAGAGCCACGGCACGGCGGGCGGCGCCAGTGCCTCCGCCGCGAAGCCGGCAACGACAAACACCCCGGAGATCAGCGTGAGCAGAGCGCGCGGGCTGCGTGACGCGCCCGCTGCCCTCTCACCTGCCGCCGCCCTGCCGGCGGCCGCCGCGGCCGAACGACGCTCCACCGTGTCGTACCCCAGCCGTTGCACCGCCCTGAACACGCCGGGCAGGCCGGTGGCGGCGCCGTCGTAGGAGACGGCCAGCGTGGCGGCTCCGAAGTTGACCTCGGCACTGCGCACGCCACGCTCCCGGCGCAGCGCGTTCTGTAGCTTGAGCGCGCAGTCGGCGCAGTCCATGCCGGTGACGTGTAGGACGCGACGCTCGGCGCCGTCTTCGCCAGGCAGCGGTGCGAGCAGATCAAGCTCTCCGTGGTCGTGCACGGCCAGCGGGCAATGGTCGAGACAGTGCGCCAAGGTACCGGCGCGGCGCGCGAAGACCCGAAGGTCGTCGCGGGCCAGCCGGGTTTCGTCGAAGCTGACGGTCAGCAAGCCGCGCGGCACGTCTGCCTGGACGGCGCGCACCCCGTCCAGGCGGGCCAGCTCACGGCCGACTTCGGCGGCGCATCCCCGGCACTCGGCTTCGCGGGGCAGCAGCAGCGCCAGCTCCAGGGTCTGCTCGGTCATCGCGGAAGGTCGTGAGCGCCACGCCCATCGGCACGGTGCAGCACGTGCTCGCGAGTGGTGTCGAGCAGCATCTGGATATGAGCGTCGTCCGGGGAGTAGAAGACCATCTTGCCCCTGCGCCGGGCGCGTACCAGACCGAACGAGCGCAACACGCGCAAGTGGTGGCTGACGTTGGACTCGCTCATCTCTACCGTGGCCGCGAGGTCGCACACGCAGAGCTCGCCGGCCGCGATGATGGCCGCCACCAGCCGGCAGCGGCTGGGGTCGGCGAGCACCTTGAAGACCGCGGCAACCTCGTCCGCTTGATACGGCGTCATGAGGCGCTCGCGAACGGCGCGCACGCGCTTGGCATCGACGACGACGACGTCGCAATGATCCAGGGCTTCTTCTTCGTCTCGGCCGCAGATCACAAGATCCGCGGTGCCGTCGCTCATCTCACCAGTCACGAGGGGCTCCAACCTATGAACACTTGAGCAAGCGTTCATATGATACCCGCCGGGGGCAGTGCTCTCAAGCGTTGCCGTCGCGCCTCTGGGCCGGCGAGGGCGCCGGCGCCGCGCTCAGGCGCCGCTAGGCCGCACGCCGAGCGTCGCCTTGACCTGCTTGGTCGTGCCGCCGCTGAGCACGGTGAGGGTTACCGTGTCGCCCGGCTTGTGCTCGGTCATGACGGCGGACAGCTCGTCGGCGCCGGCCACGGCCTTTCCGTCGACGGCCTCGATCACATCGCCGCCGACCACGTCCCCGTTCGGGACAGGACCTTGCCCATGGTGCTCCTCCTGAGACGATCGAACCAACGTCGCCAGTCTGAGTCGCTCACCTTGAGGATTCCTGGGGCGCAACTGGGAACGAGCTGAGAGCACCTGAGGGTGGCTGCAGCGGCCCGTGCTGCCTCGAGGGTTATTCCCGGGTAGAGTGCTGCCGACGTTTCTTTCCGGGAACGGTGGCCCGCGGGCGCCGGCCACCACGGCGATTCATTCGCGGGGGTGTGCGTGAAGCAACCGGACGTGCCCGGCACTCGGGGCCTCCTGGTGGTCGCGCTGGCGCACACGCGTCGCGCTCGCCAGCGTCGTTGTCGTGGTCGTGCTCATCGACGGCTCGGCCGTGGCCGCGAGGTTCACCGAGAGCAATCGTTTCTGCGGCACCGACTGCCACGAGATGTGGCCGTATCGAGACGCGTGGGCGCTCTCCACACACAAGAACGTGAACTGCGTGCAGTGCCACATCCCGCCGGGGCTGCTGAACTTCTTCCTCACCAAGCTCTACGCTCGCGCGAGGTGTCGGTACATCACCGGCCAGGTCAAGGTACCGATCCTCGTGACGCGGCACGTCCCCAACTCCGCCTGCGAGCGCGGCGGCTGCCATACCGGCGCCCAGACGGGAAGAACATTTTGCCCTGGGCTCGCCGGCGCCGGTGACCTTCAAGCACGGCAGCCCCGGGCGTGCCAGGCAGCTCTGCGTGGCTTGCCACGCGAGCCTGGTGCACCAGGGGCGCCCGGCGTTGCCGCCGCACCGGCGACGTCCATGGCGTCGTGCTTGCGCCTGCCGTCCCGACGGACCCCAGAACTGCGGCTACTGCCACAGCGCGCCGCACGCCAACCGGGGGCCGTGCCAGAACTGCCACAACCTCTTCGCCTGGGTCGGCGGCAAGAACTTCACGCACCCTCAGCCGCTGGTCGGCACACACGCCGAGATCGCCTGCGAGGTGTGCCACACCCAGGGCGTGTCGGTTAAGCCCGACGGCTGCGTGAATTGCCACGGCGACCAGCACAACGGGCTCAGGAACTGCGTCGACTGCCACCGGCTCAGCGGCTGGCTGCCCTCGACCTTCGTGCATCCCCAGGAGGGCGAGCACATCCCGCGCGGCGAAACACCGCTGCCCTGCAACTGGCGTTCCGCAGCTAACTGCCCTTCTGGGCCACGTCCCGACAGAAAACCCCTGCTCACAGCGTTTTGACCTGGTCAGAATCGCCAGAAGTGATAGATACACGTTTCGCATACATCAATTGATTTAGCTGCCTGTCTGTGAAATCATCTAGTCCATGTACGTGCGAGCCACACCGCGCAAGAACAAGGATGGCTCGGTCGTGCGCTACCTCCGAGCTGGCCCGCAACGTCTGGGATCCGC
>CAWKEZ010000061.1:0-14816 GCA_963848545.1 uncultured Thermoleophilia bacterium | reverse complement strand
ACCTCGCACTGGTGCGCAGCGACCCCAGGTGGAAGAACTACGTGTACTCGCAGCCGCTGATCGCCATCAGCTACGTGCTCTTCGATGTAAGGGTGAAGCCCTTCGACAACCTGCTGGTGCGACAGGCGCTGAGCTGGGCCATCGACCGCACCAAGATCGTCAAGCTGCTGGGCGGCCAGGCTACCGCCCTCTGGCAGCTCTACCCCCCGGGGCTGCCCGGCTACCAGCCCGGCAAAGTGTTCTACGGCTACGACCCCGCCAAGGCCAGGGCGCTCCTCGCCCAGGCCGGCTACCCGCACGGCTTCAAGACCACCTTCTACACCGACAACGTCGATCCCGATCCCACGCTAGCCCAGTCCATCCAGGCCGACCTGGCCGCGGTGGGTGTGCAGGCGGCCATCAAGGTCGTCAGCAACGCCGTCTACTATTCGCTACAGAGCGAACCCGGCAAGGTGCCCATGGGCAGCTTCGCGTGGTGGATGGACTTCCCCGATCCGGTCGACTGGGTCATCCCGTTGTTCAGCAGGAGCAACGCCGTGAACGGCGGCATGAACTCGAGCTTCTGGTGGGACCCGAAGGTGGAGCGGCTGCTGGCCCAGGCGCAAGCCATGACGAATCCCCAGGCGCGCCTCCAGAAGTTCGTCGAGATGCAGAACTACATCATGAGCCAGGCGCCGTACGCCACCGTGTACGCGCCGATGGAGACGACCATGTGCTCGCCGTCGGTGGGGGGCTTCTACCTGCACCCGGTGTACGAGCTCGATCCGGCGAGCTACTGGAAGAAGTAGCCTGCCGGGTGATCCGCGCGCTGTGTGATCACCTCGTGGTGGGGCCAAGCAAAGGAGAGCGGTAGATGAGACGAGGCCGCGGCATGGGGGCGCTGCTCGGAGTGGGGGCGCTGGCGGCGCTCGTGGTGATGATCGCCGGTTGCGGCGGCTCGGGCGCAGGCAGCACCGCCTCCACCCCAGTGAAGGGTGGCACGCTCGCTGTGACCTTCCAGCACGAGCCCGCCGGGCTCGACCCCGCAATCGCCTGGGATGTTGAGTCATGGAGCATCGAGCGTCTCACCTACCAGACGTACCTCACCTACGCGAGCAAACCCGGCGCCGCCGGAACCCGGCTCGTGCCAGAGCTCGCCACCGAGGTGCCGAGCGTCGCCAACGGCGGCATCTCCGTCGACGGAACGGTGTACACGTTCCACATCAGGCATGGCGTCAGGTTTGCGCCGCCGGTGAACCGAACGGTCACTGCCGCCGACTGCAAGTGGAGCTTCGAGCGCATGATGAAGCAGCCCCTGGCGCCGGCGACGTACTTCTATACCGGCATCGTCGGCGCCCAGGACTACTTGGACGGCAAGGCCAGGCACATCAGCGGCTTCAAGATCGTCGACCCCTACACCGTGCAAATCACCCTGGAGAAGCCTGACGGCGCCTTCCTCGATAAGATGAGCCTGCCGTTCACCAGCGTGCTCCCCAGGGAGTGGGTGCGAAAGGTCGGCAAGAACATCAGGCGGGAGCCACTCGGCACCGGCCCGTACAGGATCGTCAATTGGACGCCCGGGCAGAACATCACGGCCGTGAGGAACACCAACTGGACGGGCAAGGGCGAGCAGTGGGTCGATGCTATGAAGTTCAGCTTCTCAGGCGACCCTAGAGCCCAGCTCCTGGCGCTCGAGGGCGGCCGGTCGGACGTGATGGGCGACCCCATCCCGCCGGCCTCTCTCGGGCAGACCCTGCAAGACCATTCGTGGAGCAAGTACGTCGTCAGCGCCCCGCAGATCGGCTGGTATTTCGCCTTCATGAACGTGCTCGAGAAGCCCTTCGACAACGTGAAGGTGCGCCAGGCCGTCAACTACGCCATAGACACGCAGAGGATCCAGAGGCTCCTGGCCCGCCAGGGTCAGGCGCTCGACCAGATCTACCCCGAGGCCATGCCCGGCCATGAGGCCGGCAAGCAGTACTACTCCTTCGACCCCGCCAAGGCCAGGGCGCTGCTCGCCGCGGCCGGCTACCCCACCGGGTTCCAGACCACCCTCTACACGCCGGACGCGGCGCCCTTCCCGGCGCTGGCCGAGGCCGTCCAGGCCGACCTCAAGGAGGTGGGCATTCAGGCCGACGTCAAGCAGTTGGGCCACGCCACGTTCTGGAACTTCATCGCCCTCAAGAGCTCGCACGCCGGCCTCGGGCTGAGCGACTGGTACCAGGACTTCCCCGACCCGAGCGACTGGATCGGGCCGCTCTTCACATCGCCCATCGACGGCGGCCAGAACTCGAGCTTCTACGACAGCCCCCAGGTCGATGCGCTGTACAGTGCGGCGAGCAGCGAGCTCAACCCCGCGAAGCGGCTGCAGATGTTCCAGCAGATGCAGGACGTCATCATGAGCGACGCTCCGGTGGCGCCGCTCTTCCAGCCAGTGTGGAACGCCATCCACAGCCCCGCCACCGGCGGCTTCTACCTCCACCCGGTGTGGACCTTCGAGTTCCAGGACTACTGGAAGACGAACGGCAAGTGAGGCGGCCATGAATGCGCGCCGCTTGCGAAAGTCGTCGGGAAGAGGCTGAAATGCCACTGGATGCGCAGTCTCTTCCCGCCGCCTTTACTCAGAACAGGCGTCCCCGTAGACTAGGTGAGCCGCCTGTGGTGGCGATGCCATGCCACCCGCCTCATGAGCAGGCAAGGCCCCAGGTACGAGAGAGGAACCGAGAATGGCAGAGGTCACGACTGAAGTGAGAACCCTCGGCTACAGCGTCGACGGCGAGTGGCGCGAGTCCCGTAGCGACACCTACCTCGACATCACCGACTCCAACACCGGCCGGGTGATCGCCCGCACGCCGATGTGCACCGCCGCCGAGGTCACCGAGGCGATCGAGAGCGCCCACGCCGCCTTCGGCCCCTGGGCCAGCCTGCCGATCCAGAAGCGCACCGAGGTGCTCTTCCGCTGGCGTCCCCTGCTCCTCGAGCGCATGGACGAGATCGCCACCCTGGTCTCCACCGAGCTCGGCAAGAACTTGGACGAAGCCCGCGGCGAGGTGATCAAGATCATCGAGGCCATCGACGTCGCCGTCGCGGCCCCCATGCTCATGAAGGGCGAGAGCCTGATGAACGTGGCCAGCGGCCACGACACCGTCTCCTACCGCGAGCCGCTCGGCGTGTTCGCCGGCATCGCGCCCTTCAACTTCCCGGCCATGATCCCCTTCGGCTGGATGCTGCCGCTCTGCCTCGCGACCGGCAACACCTTCGTGCTCAAGGCGGCCAACCCGGTGCCGCTCACCAGCCATATGCTGCTCGACTCACTCTACGAGGCCGGCCTGCCCAAGGGCGTCCTCACCATGGTGACCGCCGAGAAGGAGGCCGCCGAGGTGCTCCTCAAGCACCCCGCCGTGCGCGGCGTGACCTTCGTCGGCACGACGCCGGTGGGCAAGCACATCTTCGGGGTCGCCGCCGCCCACGGTAAGCGCGTGCAGGCCCAGACGCAGGCCAAGAACCACGGCCTCGTGCTCAGGGACGCCTCCCTGGAGAGGGCCGCCCGCGGCATCATCAACTCCACCTTCGGCTGCGCCGGCATGCGCTGCATGGCGCTGCCCGTGTGCGTCGTCGAGAACGCCGTCGCCGACGAGTTCGTCGCCTACATGACGAAGTTCGCCCGAGAGCGCGTGATCGGCGCCGCCTACGACCCGGCCACCGAGCTCGGCCCGCTGGTCAGCGCGGCGCACAAGCAGTTCGTGACGGGCTGGATCGAGACGGCCGTCAGCGAGGGTGCCGAGCTCGTGCTCGACGGCCGCGGCGTCGACGACCGGCTCCCGGCTGAGCTCCAGGGCGGCCACTTCCTGGGCCCCACGATCTTCGACCACGTGACCGAAGCGATGCTCTGCGGCCGCGAGGAGGCCTTCGGCCCGGTGCTCTTCGTGAAGCGCGTCGACGACTTCGAAGAGGGCCTTGCGATCATGAACCACAATCCCTACGCGAACGGCTCCTGCATCTTCACCGAGAGCGGCTACTACTCGCGCGAGTTCGCCCGCAGAACGCATGCCGGCATGGTGGGCATCAACGTGGGCATCCCGGTGCCGGTCAGCTTCTTCCCCTTCAGCGGCCACAAGGACTCGTTCTTCGGCGACCTGCACGTGCTGGGCACGGACGGCATCCGCTTCTTCACCGAGACCAAGTGCGTGACCACGCGCTGGTTCACCGAGGCCGACAAGCAGCAGAAGCAGATCAGCACGTGGGAAGGGACGGTTAACCGCTAAGCTCCGGGAGTCGTTCCCCTGTCGCGAGCGGGGCAGGAAGGCCTACCGGCCCTCCTGCCCCGCGATGCGTGTGCCACTCGTCCGCGCACGCCGGCCGTGCGTGATCCATGGGGCCCGCCGACGAACCTGAGAAACCGCAGCAAGGACAGCATTCCATCGCCGTCAACGACCAGTGGCGCATCTGCTTTCGGTTCGCCGACAGCGATGCCTACGACGTCGAGATCGTCGATTATCACTGAACGAGGTGCGAGATGAGCATTCCCAACACCGACAAGATGTTGCGCCGGCCCACCCACCCCGGCGAGATGTTGCGCGAAGACTTTCTGCCGGACTTCGGCCTCACGGTCGCCAGACTGGCCGAGGCGATCGGTGTCTCACGCCAGTCGATCAACGAACTGCTGCGCGGCGCCCGCGCCGTGAGCCCCGCGATGGCCCTGCGCCTGGCACGCCTGTTCGGCACCACACCCGAGTTCTGGCTCAACGCTCAGCGCGCAGTCGACCTCTGGGACGCGTCTCAGGCGCTAGAGGCTGAGGTGAAGCGCATAACGCCCATGAAGGTCGCCTGACAGACAAGCCGGCCGGCTCGCCGGCAGATGGGGAAGCCGTGGGCCGGGGCCCGATCCGGACCGGGCGCACAGTGCAGGCCCTCACGGCCGCAGGGACGGGCGGCTTGCGGACACCCCGCCCCCCGATGACGCGGAGAAGAGGCTTGCGGTCTTCTCGCCGCGCCGGTTGTAGGGAGGCGGCGAGAGCGCTCGCGAGCGCTCGCGCCGTATCTCTACGTCACGTCCGTCAGGCGACCTCCGGGGCGCGACGGCCCGCGCTCCTCGAGCGCGGCCAGCATGGCGGCCTCGCCGGCAAACATCTCGGCGCCGGCGGCGCCGAGACCCGCGGTAACACCGGCGAAGTCGTCCTCCAGCACGCCGCTATCTGCCCACACGGGTGTGCCGCCGGCCAGCGCCTCCAGCACTGCCGTGATGTTGCGTGCGTTGCCGTGGCTCACCGGCACCGCGGCGACCATCACCAGGTCGGCGGCGCGCATGAGCGCCAGGTTCTCGCCGTTCGCCTCCTCGCCGACCGGTGAGAACGGCGCCTCAACCACCATCTGCAGGCCAAGCTCGCGGCCGGTCTCTTCGTCGGTGTCGAGGGCGTTGAGGACGCCGGCCGACACATCGTATCCGGCGTCTACCAGCTCGCGCATGAGGCTCGAGCCGGTCCCGCCGCCACACACCACGTGCACGCGGCCGCGGCGCTCCGCACGCGGCCGCGGCGAGAATGTGAGGTAGGTGCGGCCGGCGTGCCGGTGCAGGTAGGCGCGCACGCCGTACACGGCCTCCACGATCTCGGGCCGTAGGACTTCGTCCGGCGGCCCGTAGGCTGCCACTCCGCCGTCCGAGAGCACCAGCAGCTTGTCGAAGTAGTGCAGAGCCAGGTTGAGGTCGTGCAGGATGCAGAGCACCGTGAGGCCGTCGGCGTTGAGCTGCTTGAGAAGGTCGAACAGGCGCAGCTGGTGCGACACGTCGAGCGCCGAGGCAGGCTCGTCGAGCAGCAGTAGCTGGGCCTGCTGCATGAGCGCCTGGGCCAGCACCACGAGTTGCTTCTCGCCGCCACTGAGCTCCGTGAACGACCGCGGCGCGAGCTCGGCCGCGCCCAGACGCGCCAGGGTAAGCTCGGCGTCGCCGCACGAGGCCGCGTCTTTGGCGCGGCAGTACGAGCCCATCTCCACCACTTCGCGCACCGAGAGGTCGAAGTCGAGGTCGAAGTGCTGCGGCACCAGGGCGACTTCTTTGGCCATGTCGCGGCGCCGGTACTTGCTCGTGGGAATGCCGTTGACCAGTACCTCGCCGGAGCCAGGCCGAAGGATGCCGTCGATGAGGTCGATGAGGGTCGACTTGCCGCTGCCGTTGGGTCCCACGATGCCCACGAAGTCGCCGGCCTCGAGCGCGAAGGAGATGCGCCGCAGCACCGGCCGCTCGTCGTAGGCGAAGTCCACATCACGAAGTGAGACCAGTGCCATCAGGCTCTCCTGCCCCGACGCAACAGGTAGACGAAGAGGGGCGCGCCGACGAAGGTCGTTACCACGCCCACCGGTATCTCGTTGGGAGCGATGGCCATACGTGCGAGCAGATCGGCGACGATCATCATGGCGGCGCCGACCAGCAGTGAGACCGGCAGCAGGCTGCGATGACCGGGACCCACCAGCAGGCGCACGATGTGCGGAACCACCAGTCCTACGAAGCCAATGATGCCGCTCACCGAGACGGCCAGGGCGGTGAGCACGCCGGCGGTCACCAGCAGCAGACGTTTGGTGCGCTCCACCTCAACGCCCAACTCGAGCGCGCGTTTCTCGCCCTGCAGGAGAATGTCCATCTCCCGGGTGAAGAACAGCGGCGCAATCATGAACGGCAGCGCCACAAGCGACAGCTCCACCTCCGCCCACCCACGCCCGGAGAAGCTCCCCATGAGCCAGTAGACGATGGCTTGCATGTCCTGGTTGGCCTTGATCATCAAGAGGGTGACGACGGCGCTGGCCAGGTAGGCGATGGTCACCCCGGCGAGGAGAAGGACGAAGATGTCGATGCGGCCGCGCCGGCGCGCCGCCATCCATACGATGAGCAGCGTGCCCAGGCCACCGACGAGCGCCAGCACGGCCATGCGCGGCAGCGAGGCCCAGTGCAGGACGATACCGATGGTGGCGCCCAGCGCGGCGCCCGACGAGACCCCGGTCACGTACGGGTCGGTGAGCGGGTTCAGGAAGAGGTCCTGCAAGATCACGCCGGCCACCGCCAGCTCGGCGCCCACGAGCCCCGCCAGGAGCACGCGTGGCATGCGGATCTGCCAGAAGATGGCGCTGTCGAGGTTGCCCGGCACCGGCCCCGCCGCCAGGAGGCTCCACACGCGGCCCAGTGACAGCGAAGCCGGGCCGAGCGCCAGCGCCAGCATGAGGCAGCCGGCGCAGACGCCCGCCGCCAGCACGACGCCCGGCCACATGTGGCTTCGCCCCAGGCGAGTCACTGCCCCGCGTACGCCTCGGGATGGATCATCTTGGCGAGGTCTGCGAGCCCCTGGGCGAGACGCGGGCCGGGCCGCGCGATGAGGTCGTCCTCGATCACGTATACGTGCCCGTTCTTCACGGCGCTGAGGACCGAGAAGCCGGGGCGCTGGTTGATGTCGCCCGGCTTGCTCATCGAGCCGGAGTCGGCGATGTACACCGCGGGATCGTCCTTCACCAGCACCTCGGTGCTGAAGTTGGGGTAGCCGCTACCCGCGGAGGCACCGATGTTGGTGCCGCCGGCGATGCCGATCATGTCGTTGATGAAGGTGCCGGAGCCGGCCGTCATGAGGGGTTTGCTGTAGATCTCGAGGAAGGTGGTCACCTTGGGGAACGGGGCGACCTTGCTCTCCACGTCGGCCTCGGCCTGCTTCATGGTGTTGACGACCCGCTGGGCCTGCGCCTCGGTGCCGGCCAGCTTGCCCAGGTTGGCGATGTCGGTGATGACGCCGGCATAGGTCTTGGGGTCGACCACGTACACGTGCATGCCCAGGGCCTCGAGCTTGCTGCGCAGGCCGGCCTGGATGCCGCCGGTGGCGAGCACCAGGTCCGGGTTGAAGGAGGCGATCTTCTCCTCGCTGGGGTTGGCGAAGTCACCGATCTTGGGCAGCTTCTTGGCCGCCGCCGGGTAGTCGTCGTAGCTCGTGCCGGCGACCATCTTGGCGCCGGCGCCGATGGTGTACGCGATCTCCGTGTTGGCCGGTGCCAGGCTCACGATGCGGGTCGCCGGCTGCTTGAGGGTCACGGCGGTGCCGGAATCGTCCGTCACGGTGATGGTGCTGGCCGAGGCGGAAGGCGAGGCGCCGCCGCCACTCGCCGCCGACGAGCCGCAGGCGGCCAGAACGACGGCGCCCAGGGCGATCAGTGCCAGAGCCGCGAGGAGGAGTGCCGCGGTGCCGCCGCGGTGCGGACGATGGGTGGTCATTGCTGAGTGTGCTCCCTTCGAGACAGTGTTTCTGCTTCCCCTTCACGAGTCGTGAAATCGAGGATCCAATGACCGTCGCGCGACACGTAGCCGTCCCAGGCGAGCGGCACAGAATTGGAGAACAGCGGCGCCTGGGTGACCATGGTGTGGAACTCGCCTTCCTCGCCACAGGCGTCGGCACCGGCCGCCTCGAGCTCGGCTACCAGCTCCCAAGTGACCTCACGGCCCAGGAACGAGGCGTCCAGCCTGCTGTCGTCAACGGCCACCACGGTGGCCCGCACGCCGCTGGCCAGCAGCTCGCCCACCAACCGCCGTCGCGGTTCCTGCCAGAGCGGCAGGTGGCAGCTGAGGCCGGCGACCTCACAGACGCCCTCGACCCAATCGCGGTGCGCCTGCAGATCGATGTCGCCGAACACACCGGCCGTGACGCCCTGGGCACGAAGGTCGAGCACCGCTGAGACGTAGGTAGCCTCGTACTCGTCCCAGGTAGTGGCCCGTGCCACCAGCGGGATGCCGAGAGCCTCGGCCTGCCCCTCGAGCAGCCACAGAGGCAGACCGTGGCCGCGGCTGCGCTCCCCGTCCTCATGCAGCATGCACAGCAGCGCCTGGAGCCGGCCGCCCGCTGCCGCCGCCCGTGCCAAGGCGAGGTAGGCGTCTTTGCCGCCGCTCCACGAGCAGAAGAAGCGGCGGCCATCGAGTGATTGCTGAGTTTCGTTCATGAGACTCCCGAGTCCGAGTCGCCGGCGCCTCCGGGCGCCTGGGCGGCTGCGGCCGCGTCGGGCGCCGCGCCCACGCCGGGGAAGCTTCGCCCACCCGGCGGCACGCTGCGCAGATGCCGTACACCTCGAGATGGTGGCCGTACACAATGAAGCCGGTGGCCTTCTCGAGCTGCTTCTCCAGATACGCGAGGTCGCCCTCGCCAGCGAAATCGATGACCGTGCGGCACTCACCACAGATCAGCGGGTGGTTGTGGCCTATGCGCGTGGCCGTGAAGCACACCTCACCGCTGCGGTCTTGCACGCGGACCAGCAGGCCAAGGTCAACCAGCAGCGTGACAGTACGGTACACGGTGGCCTGCCCGATGCCCTGGGGGCGGAGCCTCTCGGTGGCTTCGGCGATCGTCGAGGCATGATTGGATTGTGAGAAGAACTCCCAAACGCCGCGTCGCTGCCGCGTGTATGGCATGCCTCGTTCGGTGAATACAGTCTCAATAGCGGCCTGCGGCCTGGGTACGGGCGGAACCATGGTTGAGAAGTATTCTCAATCAGTCGCGTGAAGTCAAGCCGCACCGTACGGCCGCGCACACCCGCCTTTGGCGGCGTTGCCGGGCGGCCGCCAGCGTCGCCCTCGGCGCGGCCGTCTGCCGCGCGCTGACCTACTGCCGGCGGGTACCGCGCAGGTCGCGGCGCGCTTCACTGCGCTGTCATGGCTCCATCGGCGACCACCACCGAGCCGGTGACGAACGAGGCCTCGTCCGAGGCCAGGAAGAGGGCCACGTTGGCGATCTCTCGCGGCTCCCCGGGGCGGCCGATCGGCTGGAACGAGTCGATGGTGGCGTACACGTGCTCGAGCCCGCCGAGCAGCTCGGCGTGCGCGTAGTTGATGGGCGTGTCTACCCACCCGGGGGCCAGCGCGTTGCAGCGGATGCCCTGCTTGGCGTAGTCGAGCGCGATGCCTTTGGACAGCATGACGATCGCGCCCTTGGAGGCCGCGTACACGGTGAGGAAGGGTTCGGCCACGAGCCCGTTCACGGAGGTCGTGTTGATGAGTGAACCCCCGCCGCCGCGCAGCATGTGGGGGATGGCGTAGCGACACCCGTACATGGTGCCCTTCACATTCACGTTCAGGGTGCGGTCGATGACCTCGTCGCTCGCCTCGTGAAATACCCCAGGGAGGTTGACGCCGGCGTTGTTGAACACCGCGTCGAGCGCTCCCCAGCGCTCAACCGTGCCGTCGGTGTAGGCCCGCACCTGCGTGGGGTCGGAGATGTCGGCGATGACCGCGAAGGCCTCGCTGCCGACGCCGCGCACGGTCTCCGCCAGCGACTCACCATTGATGTCGACGCAGGTGACACGCGCGCCCTCCTCTGCGAACCTGATGGCCGTGGCCCTGCCGATGCCGGAGCCCGCACCCGTGACGATCGTCACCTTGCCGTCCAGGCGTCCACTCATGGGGATCTCCTCTACTCGTTGTCGCCTGCCGGCGCCTGAGCGCAGCTCACGCCGTGCGCGCACTATCCTACTGCGTGACCCGCGGCAGACCGTGGCATCACCGTGGTGTACAGTCGGCAGGGCCTGGCGGGCGAACGACCAAACCGAGCGCGAAGGGGAGACGAGCAAGGTGCAATTCGATGGCGCGATCTTCGACCTCGACGGCACGTTGGCCAACACCCTCGAAGATCTGGCCGACGCGCTGAACCGGGTGCTGGTTGGCCAAGGTCTGCGAGCTCGCGGCAACGCCTGGTACAAGCGCATGATCGGCCACGGCATAAGGCAACTCGTGAGTGACGCGCTACCGCCGCGCGAGCGCACTGCGCAGACGATCGCGACGTGCTACGAAGCCATGATCGCCGACTACAGCGCGCATAGCCTCGTGAAGACGCGGCTCTACGACGGCATCGCCGAACTGGTGGGTGTGCTGAGGGCCGACGGCGTCAAGATGGCGGTGTTCTGAACAAGGCCGACGCCCTCACCAGGGCCATCGTCGCCGCCCTCTTGGGCCCGGACACGTTCGACGTGGTGATGGGCGCCCAGCCCGGTCTGCCCATGAAGCCCGACCCTGCCGTTGCCCTGCTCATCAGCCGCCGTCTTGGCCTGCCGCCGGGCGCGATCGTCTATCTCGGTGACACGCGCATCGACATGCTCACAGCCACCAGGGCCGGCATGATCCCCGTGGGGGCGTCGTGGGGGTTCAGGACGAGGGACGAGCTCGCGGCAAGCGGCGCCTGGCGCGGTACTCGAGCACCCGCTGGAGCTGCTGGCGCTGCGCACCTGAGGCGTTGACCTCGCGGCGGCTCAGCCGCCGCGGCGCGCTACTCGGCTCTGCAGCGCGCGCCGCCCCACTGTCCGGCCCGGCCACTCACCGTGTCGAGCACGGGGCCCAGCGCTGCCTGTCGCACACCTGCGGCGGCCGCGAGCCGGTGACCTCGCGCAGCACGACGCCGCTGGCTTCGAGCTCTTTGAGCCGCGACGTGGGTGTGTGCGGCGATTTGGCCACCACGACAACCCCGCGGCGGCGCTGTGCAGCGGGGCTGTCACCGTAGCACCCTCGAATTCACGATCGCGAGGTGACCAGGAACGTGGCAAGCAGTTCTTCCAGGTCGGTCGCCGGCAGCGACCCGGCGCTCACGGAGCGGCACCGAACCTGCGGATCGCGCGGGCGTGCGCCTTGGCGGCCTCGGCCCCACGGTTCCGGGGCACCGCGCCGGTTACGAGCGCGCCGAGGAGAGCCGACGATGCCCGCGCGACCTCGTCGACGGCACGCTCGAACACGGCCTCGTTGGCGACCGACGGCCTCTGGAACCCGCTGACCTTGCGCACGTACTGCAGCGCCGCCGCGCGGATCTCTGCGTCGGTCGCCGGCGGCTCGAAGTTGTAGAGCGTTTTGATGTTCCTGCACACGGCACTCACCTCGCCTCTGGCGATCGGTGGCACGCGCCGGCGCGGGCGTGACCCGCGTGGTCGTGCCGATCTTCTCGTGAGTGCTGATACCCCGCTGTGCGGCAGACGCGGCCTGCGAGGACGGGTCAAGCTCCTCACTCAGCTTGCAGGCACGCGTCGCCGGCGAGGTCAGCCAGCACCGCCGTGTGATCAGCCGGGCGGCCGCAACGCCGCAAACGCCGTCAGCAGCCGGTCGTTCTGGGGCGCCTGCCGGGGGCTCACACGCACATGCTCGGGCAGGCCGAACGACGAGCAATCGCGCACCAGGCAGCCCTGAGCCAGCAGAGCGCGTCGGGCGGCAGAGGCGTCGCCGACGTGGATGAGGAAGAAGCCCGCCGTTGCGGGCTCGGTGGTCCAACCGGCGGCTCGCAGCCCGGCGACCAGCCGGTCGCGTTCGCCGCTGAGCAGCTCCACCGAGCGCCGGTGTTGGTCGTTGTCGGCCAGCGCCGCCACCCCGGCGGCCTGGGCGCACGCGTTCACGCTCCACGGGGCGGCCGCGGCGCGTAGCGCCGCGGCCTCCGCGGGCGCCGCCAGCGCATACCCCAAACGCAGGCCGGCCAGCCCCCAGTACTTGGTCATCGAACGCAGCACCACGACGCCGCCGCCGCGCAGAAGGCCGGCCTGCCACTGCGCGTCTGGGAGCAAGTCGCAGTAGGCCTCGTCGAGGACGAAGAGCGTATCCGCGAAGTCGGCCGCCAAGGCGCCGACCAGCGCCGCGGGCAGCGCGGCTCCGGTAGGGTTGTTGGGCGAGCAGAGCCAGCACAGTCGCGGGCGCAGATCGGCGAGCGCGGCGCGCAGGGCGGCCTCGTCGCAGAAGAAGCCCGTCCCCGGGCCTGCGTGCACCAGTGGCACCCGTGAAAGACGGGCGCCGGCCAGATGAGTCGCCACCTCGCACTCGCCGAACACCGGCGCCAGCGCGAGCGCCATGTCGCCAGGGGCCAGAGCGAGCTGGGCGATGAGCCGGATGAGCTCGGTGCTGCCGTTGCCGCATACCACCTGGGACGGGTCCACGCCGAGGCGCTCTGCCAGGTGATCCGTGAGCTCGGTGGCGTGCGGATCCGGGTACGCGTCTACGACGGCGCTCGCCACCGCCGCCGCCACGCCGGGCGCCGCGCCGAGCGGAGACTGATTGGAGCTGAAATCGATGACGGCTGCCGGATCGACGCCTTCGGCGCGCAGCGCCGCCGGGTCGACGGCACCATGCACCGAGGGCCTGACCCGGCGCAGGAAGGCAGAGTCCGAGGGGGCTACCAGGCCCCCTCCGCCGGCCCGTCCGACGCCCAGCCTGCCAGCCAGTCTGCCGCCCCGTCCGCCGGCCAGCCGGTCACTCATGCCCACACCGTCCCGGCGAGCAAGCCGGCGAGAGCCGCCGCCGCGGCGATGGCTGCTGCCCCCGCAACCCACACGAGTAGCGCGGCGTCACCGATGACGTCGGCCGTGAGCGGCCGTCCCGCGCGCCCCAGCGCATACACGCCGGGTTTCTGGAGCTGCACGTTCAGGGCCCCGGCCATGGTGGCGATGGCGAGCGTCTTGTTGGGCCCGTGCTGCGGCTGGTGCTGCGTGCGCAAGGCCCACCAAGCCGCCTTGGCCTCGCCCTTCAGCCCGGCCACGGCGACGAGCAGCAGCGCCGTGAGGCGCGTGGGAACCCAATTGGCCACGTCGTCGCTGCGCGCCGCAACCTTGCCCACATGTTCGCGCTCGTCGCGGTAGCCGAGCATGGCGTCCATGGTGTTGATGGCCCTGTATGCGAGCGCCCCAGGCAGGCCGAAGAGGGCGTAGTACAGAAGCGGCGAGACCACGCTGTCGGTGAGGTTCTCGGCGAGCGACTCCACGGCCGCCGAAACGATCAGCGGCGGCTCCAAGTCGGGAGCGCGGCTGACGAGGGCTGCCAATCCGGCGCGGGCCGCTGCGGCATTGCCGGCCAGCGCCCGCTGCACATCGCGGCCGGCGACGATCAGGCCGCGCAGGGAGAAGGCGGTCTTGAGCACCCAGGCGCCGATGATCAGCGACGCCCACCAGGGGAGCCGCGCAAGACCGAACGTGATCAGAGCCCCGGCGGCGAACGCGGCTCCCGCGGTGATCACCACAATTGTCGTGCCGTACGCCAGCTCGGCCCGGGGCCGGCCGTGCGGGCGGCGGCGCTCGAGGGCGCCGATGAGCCCCCCCATCCAGACGACCGGGTGCACGGCGGCGGGCGGCTCACCGATGGCGACGTCGAATACGCCGGCCAGCAGAACCGTGGCAAGAGCGAGTCGCCAGTCGCCCGTGAGGTACATCGTCGTCGTCGTCGCAGGCCGTCGTTAACCGCCGCCGCCGGCCCTGCCGGCGCCGGTCGGGCTCGCGCCGGTGGAGCTCGCGCCGGTGGAGCTGACACTCGAGCTCGTGCCGGGCGCCGCCGCGAGCTCACCGTCGGGCTCAACCCCGGCGAGCCCGTCGAGGTGACCAGTGGCGTTCACGTAACGGATGGTCACACAGCCACCGGCGAACTCGAGCAGCGACACGCCGCCATGCGAGGTCGACAGCGTCCACCACCTCTGCGGCGGCACCTCGAGGTAGTGGTTGAGGATGGCGCGGATGGGTCCGTCGTGGGCCACCAGGCAGGCCGCGGCGTCGACCTGGCGACGCACACACCGGGCGCCAGGGCGCTGGCATCGTAGGTGGTGACGGCGTTGGCACAAAGCTCACCGCTATCGTTCATGCCGTGGGCAGCGAGCATGTCGCAGACGGCCGCGTGCACACGCGCCTCCACGTCTGCCAGCGACTCCCCATGAGGCAGCGTCGTGCCGTGCGGATCGCTCGCGAAGGCATTGGTGAGCGCGGCGTCGGCCTCGAACCCCTCCCAAGGCCGGCCCGCGTAGTCGCCCAGGTCGATCCCGCGCAAACGTCTATCGGGGAAGAGCAGACCGCCGCCGGGCTGCTCGCCGAGCGCGGCACCG
>CAWKEZ010000060.1:0-35302 GCA_963848545.1 uncultured Thermoleophilia bacterium | reverse complement strand
CGACTCGGGAGGTTGCTCGCCATGACCACACCGCCGGTAACCATCTACTCGCTGACCACTTGCCAGTGGAGCCGCAAGGCCAAGGCCTTCTTCAGGGACCGCGGCATCAAGTTCTACGCCATCGAGTACGATATGGCCGGCCCAGAGCTGAAGCAGAAGATCGCCGCCGAGATGAGCCAGCACGGCGCCGACGGCTTCCCCTACGTCAAGATCGGAGGGCAGGTGGTGCGCGGCTACGATCCGCAGCGGTTTTCTCGCCTGCTCAAGGCCGCCTGACCCGAGGATCGCGGAGGAGCCTTATCGCGGAGGAAGCCATGACGGCGCACACCAAGAGCTTGGAGCTGTACACCCTGAGTACGTGCCCCGCGGTCGAGGAAGCGCTGAAGCCTTCCTCGACGAAAAGAGCGTGAAGTACTCCTACATCGACTACGACCTCGCCGACGAGGTGGTGCAGGCCCGCATCCAGGACGAGATGATCGCCCGGGGGGCCGCGGCGTTCCCCTACGCCAGGTTCGCAGACGACTTCATCGTAGGCTACAACCCTGAGGCCTACGCGCGCCTGCTCAGCCTGGAGTGAAGCGGCTCGCACCCGGCCGCCCGTCAACTGGGCGTTGACCACAGAGGGTTGCACGTGACGGGAGGTGGTCGGGGTGGGCGGATTTCGAGAACCGCCCACCTCTCGGTCCCGAACCGAGCGCTCTACCAAGCTGAGCCACACCCCGACGCGGGCACGAATTCTACCCGAAGGCGGGCAGGCACGCTACCGTCCGCGTGCCCCGGACGGAGGTCAGCACTCGCCGCCCGCCTCGCGGTCGTACCGGCCACCAGGCCCGCTGCCGATGTACCGGCCGAGCGACTCCACGCGACCCTGCAAGCAGCCGCGGCACATCTCGGCGGTCTCGTGGACGCAGGCCTTGTCGGGATAGATCTCGTACTTGACGCGGTACTCGGGCGGTGTGAGGTTGGGCATCACGATGTTGGCGCCGCGCATGAGACCCAGCTCACGGCCCTGCAGCCTTGTTGATGGTCGCCAGCGCCGTGGTGCTCGGGATGTTGGCGTCGGGACAAACCAGGCGGGTGAGGGCCACGACTTTGTATACGGTGAGCTCGTCGCTCGGGATCTGCTCTGCGGCCGGGATCTGGCGAGCCCAGCTGTGGTCGCCCAGCGGCGTTTCGGGGTGGGCGATGTAGGGGCCGATGCCGATCATGTCCAGGTCGATGCTGCGAAACAGGTCGATGTCGTCGGCCACGCTCGCGTACGTCTGGCCGGGGATGCCGATCATCACGCCGCTGCCGGCCTCGTAGCCCAGGCGCTGGAGCGTGGCGAGGATGGCCATGCGGTCGGAGGTCCGGCCCGGCAGATCGGGGTGGATGAGCTTGTACAGCTCGTCGTCGGATGTCTCGAAGCGCAGCAGGTAGCGGTCGGCGCCAGCCTCGCGCCAGGCGGCCAGGTCTTCCTCGGGGCGCTCGCCGAAGCTCAGGGTGACGGCGAGGCCCGTCTCGGCCTTGATGCGCCGCACGATGCGGGCGATCCACGCGGTCTTGAGCCCGTAGTCTTCACCCGACTGCATCACCACGGTGCCCCAGCCCCAAGCCTCGGCGTCGTGGGCGCACTGCAGGATCTCATCGGAGCTCATGCGGTAGCGCTCGATCTCTTGGTTGGCGGCGCGCAAGCCACAGTAGCCGCAGGCGCGCACGCAGTAGTTGCTGATCTCGATGAGGCCGCGCAGGTGCACGGCGTCGCCCACATGGCGCCGCCGGGTTTCATCGGCGGCCCGCCACAGCACTTCGAGGCGTGCCGCATCGGT
The DNA here is from genome assembly GCA_963848545.1 of uncultured Thermoleophilia bacterium. Lineage (GTDB taxonomy): Bacteria > Actinomycetota > Thermoleophilia > UBA2241 > UBA2241 > CAIXSE01. The sequence goes on along the minus strand of CAWKEZ010000060.1, from coordinate 33,494 downwards.
CTCGCGCAGCCACGCCAGGATGTCGTCGCGGCTGGGGTTCACGGTGGCCGGTAGCTCGCCGCCGGAGAGGGTATCGCTCGGGACTAGGCCGCTCGGGGTGTTGTGGGTGCTCACTCTTGGGGTCTCCTCGTCTCGCGTCCGGTCGCCGGCGGGCTGCTCTCAGCAGAGGTCGTCTACGGCGGCGCTCGGCGGCAAGCCGGCGGTCACCGGCTCGGCGGCGTGCCGGGACTCGGCCGCTCGTGCGGCCTGGGCGCTGCGCATGGCCTCGAGCGCCCCCGGGAAGGGCTGCAGAGCGCGCTCGAAGATGCCCAGGCTGTAGGCGATCACCAGGCCGTAGTTGGTGATGGGCACGCCGGCTTGCCTGCAGCGCATGATGCGGCCCAGCATGGCCCGGCGATTGAAGGTGCAGGCGCCACAGTGCACGATGAGGTCCCAACCCGATGGGTCGTCGGGGAAATCGTGACCTTGCACGTGCTCGATGTTCAGCTTGCCGCCCACGTACTGCGTGAGCCAGCGCGGGATCTTCACGCGACCGATGTCTTCGGCGATGGGGTGGTGGCTGCAGGCCTCGGCGATCAGCACGTTGGCGCCGCTCCTCAGGTCGTCAACGGCCAGAGTACCCTCCACCTGGCTGGTGAGGTCGCCCTTGAAGCGCGCGAACAGGATGCTGAAGCTCGTCATGGGCACGTCGGGTGGCGTGTCGGCGGCCACCTTGAGGAACGCCTGGGAGTCGGTGACCACCAGCTTCGGCGGACGGGTGAGACGCTCCAAGGCGTTGCGCAGCTCGCGCTCTTTTACTACGAGCGCCAGCGCGTCGCTGTCCATGAGGTCGCGGATGCTCTGCACCTGCGGCAGGATGAGGCGGCCGCGGGGCGCCTCTTTGTCGATGGGCACCACCAGCACCGCCAGGTCGCCCGAGTTCACCAAGTCGCCCAGGATCGTGGGGTTGTCGATGAAGTCTGGCGGCGCGTTGTCGAGCAGCGCCTGGCGGAAGTCGAGGATGCCGCGGCCCTCGCTGGCGGCGGTGAGCACGGGCCGGATCTTGAGCTCCACGAGCCGTTTCACCGGCGCCGGCTTGGCGACCAGGTCGGCCTTGTTGAAGACCACGATAGAGGGCGTCTTCTTCTCGAGGAGCACGTCGAGGATGCCGTCTTCGTACTCGCCCCAGCTACCGGCCTCGGTCACCAGCACGCCCAGATCGGTGCGGTCGAACACCTGGGTGGTACGCCGCGCGCGCAGCTCGCCGAGCACGCCCACGTCGTCGATGCCGGCTGTGTCGATGAACAGCACCGGACCCAGTGGCAGCAGCTCCATGGGCTTCTCCACCGGGTCTGTAGTGGTGCCGGCGAAGTCGCTCACGATGCTCACGTCTTGCCGCGTGATGGCGTTGAGCAAGCTGCTCTTGCCCACATTGCGGCGGCCGAAGATGCCGATATGCAGCCGCATGCCGCGCGGTGTGTCGGTCAGACCCATTGCTAGATCTCCACGGGGCGGCCGAGCGGCTGCGGGTGGCCCAGACGGCAGACCGCCTCGGCCGTGAGCAGCTCGTCGTACTGCGCGGCCGTGAGCAGGCCCTTGGCCACCACCACCTCGCGGATGGTGGCGCCCTGCGCTTGCGCTTCGACCACCAGATCGCAGGCAGCCTCGTAGCCGATCTCGGGCACCAGCGCGGTGGCCGCGGCGCTGGAGGCGTGCACGTGCGCGGCGCAGCGTTCCTCGTCGGCCGTCATGCCCTCCACGCAGTACCGGCGCAGGATCTCACCGCCGTGGGTGAGGTAGGTCAGGCTGTTCAGCAGGCAGTCGGCGACCAGCGGAAGGAAGGCGTTGAGCTCCAGGCTGCCGAGCCGCGCAGGCGGTGGCGATGGTGGCGTCGTAGCCGATGACCAGCATGGCCACCTGGCTCACCGCCTCGGGAATCACCGGGTTGACCTTGCCGGGCATGATGGACGAGCCCGCCTGTCGCTGCGGCAGGCGGATCTCGCCCAGACCGGCCTCGGGACCGCTGCTCAGCAGGCGCAGGTCGCCGCAGATCTTGAGGAGCGAGCACGGCGTGCGCCTTGAGGATGCCGCTGACCTCCACGAACACATCCGCGTTCTGCGTGGCCTCGACGAGGTTCTCGGCGCGGGCGAAGCCTGATGCCGGTGAGCTCGCGCAGGGTGTCGACCACGCGGAAGATGTACTGCCGCGGCGCGGCGAAGCCAGTGCCGATGGCGGTGCCGCCGAGGTTCACCACGCGCAGCCGCTCTTCGCACTTGTAGATGCGCCAGCGGTCGCGGTTGAGCGCCTCGGCGTAGGCGCCCATCTCGCGGCCCAACGTGGTGAGCACCGCGTCTTGGTACTCGGTGCGGCCGACCTTGACCACGTGGGCGAACGCCTGCTCCTTCTGCTGGAACGCCTCCTGCAGGGCGACCACCTGCTCTTCGAGCTCGTGCAGGAGGGTGATAGCCGCCAGCCGCAGGGCCGTGGGAAACGTGTCGTTGGTGCTCTGGTGCAGGTTGACGTCGTCTAGCGGCGAGACCCGCTCGTAGGTGCCCGGCGGCAGCCCCAGCAGCTCCAAGGCACGGTTCGCAATCACCTCGTTCACGTTCATGTTGGTGCTGGTGCCGGCGCCGCCTTGCAGACGGTCGACGACCACATGGGCGGTGAGCTCACCGGCAGCCAGCTCGCGGCAGGCCTGTTCCATGGCGTCGGCCTTGGCGGTATCGTTCGCCCAGGCACCCAGCGCCCGGTTGGTTCGCGCGCAGGCGAGCTTGACCGTGCCGTAGGCACGCACCAGCTCGCCGTGCACCGGCTCGCCGGAGAGCGGGAAGTTCTCCAGGGCACGCTCGGTGTGCACGCCGTGCAGAGCCGCCGCCGGCACCGCGGCCTCACCCAGCAGGTCGCGCTCGCGGCGTACCTCGTCGTGGCCGGGCACGGCGCCGGCGCCCCGCCCGCTCGTTACCCTGCGCTCGCTAATGTGTGAACACCATCTTCTGCACGTGAACGCCCTCGACGGCGTTGAGCTTGGCCATCATGGTGCCGGCCGCGGCCTCGTCGCCGAAGAACTCGATGAGCACCACGCCGCTCGGCGAGCAGCTCGTCTCGTTCACGTCGTGCAGGCCCACGCGCGTCTTGATGTTGCAGCCGTACTCGGTGAACACCTTCTGCACGTCCACGGCCTTGGTCAGCCGGTCGCTGATGTGAACACCCAGGATGATGTGGTCGTCGTTCACGCTGTCCTCCATTCTCGCCGTGCGGGTTGACCGGCGACGGTTGACGCCCGCCTCAGCACAGGACGTCACGGGCGCCGGCGCGCACCTTGTTGAGCATCTTCTGCGTGTGCTCGCGGCGCACGTCATCCATCTCCGCGACCTTGCCTGCGATCAGCGCCTCACCGGCCTCACGCGTGTCGTCGCTACCATAGTCTATGAGGTACTCGAGAAACGTAGACAGCGCGTTGGGATCGCAGTGATGCTTGATGTCGCCCGGCTTGGCGAGGTCCATGAAGTCCACGCCGGTGCGGCCCAGCCGGTAGCAGGCGGTGCAGAACGAGGGCACGTAGCCGAGCCGCGCGACGTCGCGGATGACCTCGTCGAGGCTGCGGTGGTCGCCGAGCTGGAACTGCGCCGCATCGAACTTCTCGTCTTCGGCGTAGCCGCCGGGGTTGGTGCGGCTCCCGGCGCTGATCTGGCTGACCCCCAAGGCGAAGGTCTCGCGGCGCAAGTTGGGCGTCTCGCGGGTGCTCATGATCATGCCCGTGTAGGGCACGGCCAGGCGCAGAATGGCGACGATTTTGCGGAAGTCGACGTCGCTCACCGGCTGCGGCGGGTTGGCGGCCATGTCCGCTGCCCGAAGCGGGCTCCAGGCGCGGCATGCTGATGGTGTGAGGCCCCACGCCGCAGGCGCGCTCCAGCTCGCGGATATGCTGCAGCAGGGCGAGGATCTCGAAGCGCCAATCGAACAAGCCGAACAGCACGCCGATGCCCACGTCGTCGATGCCGGCCTGCATAGCGCGGTGCATGGCGGTGACGCGCCAGTCGTAGTCCATCTTCTTGCCGCCCAGGTGCACGGCCTTGTAGGTGTCGCGATGATAGGTCTCCTGGAAGACCTGGTACGTGCCGATGCCGGCGGCCTTGAGCGCCTTGAACTCGTCGACGCTGAGCGGCGCCACATTCACGTTCACGCGGCGGATCTCGCCGTTGCCGCGTTTCACCTCGTAGATGGTGGCCACCGCGTCGAGTACATAACCGAAGCCCTGCTTGGGGTATGACTCGCCGGCCACGAGGAGTACGCGCTTGTGGCCCTGGTCGACGAGCAGCTCTATCTCGTGGCGGATCTCGGTCTGCGTCAGAGCGCGTCGCTTGAGCTCCTTGTTGCGCACGCGAAAGGCGCAGTACAGGCAGTCGTTTGTACACAGATTGGAGACGTACAAGGGCGCAAACAACACCAGCCGCGAGCCGTAGATCGCGTCTTTCACGTCGCGCGCCGCGGCGAACAGCTCAGCAAGGAGCTCGGGGTCGCTCACCGAGCTGAGCACCGCCACCTCGTCCATGTTAAGGCCACCGAGCTCGCGCGCCTTGCCGAGGATCTCGCGCACCCGGCCGGCATCCTTGGTGGCTGCCGCCCCCAAGGCCTCGTCGATGAGACCTTCGTCGATGAAGCTGCCTGTTTCTGCTAGCGCTGTCATGGGATGCTCCCCCGTCCACCGGCCGCCGCGCACTCGGGCGTTGCCGGGATCTCTATGCTGAACCGCGCCCATTCGCCTTGCTTGGACTCGGCTGAGATGCGTCCCTTGTGAAGCTGAATGATGCGCCAGGCGCTGTAGAGGCCAACGCCGGTGCCGCGGCGCGACTTGAGGGCCGGGTCGTCGAGGCGCGAGAAGCGCCGGAAGAGTTTGTTGCGCTGCCCCGCGCTGAAGCCCGGGCCCTCGTTCCACACGGAGATCCTGAGGATGGGGGTGGAGTCGTCGCCGTCGTCGAGCTGCGCCGAGAGGACGACCAAACCGCCCTCGTTGCCGTACTTGATGGCGTTGTCAAGCAGGTTGACAAGGACGATGCGCAGCAGGGTGGGGTCACAGCAGACCAGGGGCACGGGCGAAGACGGGAAGTCGGTGGTGAGACGTATGCCGCGGGCCTCCATCTGCGAGCGCACGATGTCGACGGCCACGGCGATCACGTCTTCGTTCACGTTGACGCGTGGGCGCGGTTCCAGGGCGATCTCGCCCTCCTCCACACGCGCCAGATCGAGGTATTCACGCACCAGGTCGAGCAGGTAGCGGCCCTTGCGGGCCATGCCGTCGATCTTCGCGGTCTGCTTGGGGCTGAGCTCACCGAGGTAGCCCTGGGCGAGTAGCTCGGCGTCGGTGACCATAGAGGCGACGGGGCTCTTGAGCTCGTGGCTCACGAAACCCAGCATCTCGGTGTAGGCGTTGTTGGCAGCCTCGAGCTGCTCGATGCGCCAGGCCTTCTCCACCGCTTGGCTGAGGCGCTCGGCGATCGCCATCTGCAGCTCGATGTGATGCGAGTGGTACGTGCCCACCTCCCGCGAGCTGCGGAAGATGAAGCCGACGACGCGACCCTCGACGCTTAGCGGGCAGGCCAGGCTGGAGCGCACACCCTCATCCACGAGGAGCCGGGAAGAGCGGCTGTGCGGGTGCTCCATCACGTACGCCTCGAGGTCGTCGATGATGCGCGGCATGCCGGTCTTGAGCACGGCGCGCAGGCTGCTCTCGCTGAGGGGCTCCGCGTAGTCCTTGTCGATGCGCAGCGGCTCATACGAGGCGCGGTTGTAGTAGCTCGTGATCATCTCGCCACGCTCGTCCACGAAGGCCAGGCCCATGCGGTCGCAGGGGATCAGGGTCTGCGTGCGCTCGAACAGGTAGTCGACGATGGCACGCAACGACGGCCGCGCCGCGATCTTCTGGTTTACGGTGCGCAGCAACGTGCGCTCCTCCGTGCCCAAGGGCAGGAGGGCGCGAGCATCGTGAAACGGGTCGACGTAGCGCGCGGCCGACTGAGGCGTCTGCTTCACATGCTTGTCCATATCCTCGCCGGAAAGAGTCGGCGGCAAAGGGGGTCGTGAGTTTTGCTAGCCACCCATAGTGTAATCGATTCGCGGGCGGGCCCGCGAGGGGACGACCCCGCCGTGGTGGCCCTGGCGGGAGAGCCTATCTGGCCGCCGCGGCGCGAGCGTTGAGACCTGCCGGCGCGGGTAGCGGCTGGGGGATATCGAAGCGGAACTCGGCCCAATCTCCACGCTGGGACGCCGCCCCGATGTGCCCCCCGTGGAGCTGGATGATGCGCCAGGCGCTATACAGGCCCAGGCCCGTGCCGCGGCGCCGCGGACCCTCGCTCTCAGCTGGCCGGGCAAGACGTGAGAAACGCCGGAAGAGCTTGGGGATGTCGGTCGAGGCGAAGCCGATGCCGTCGTTCCAGACGCGCACCGCGAAGCGCCCGCCCGAGGCCGACACCGTGATCTTGATACTTCCGCCCTCCTTGCCGTAGTGCACGGCGTTGGCGAGCAAGTTCACGAGGACTATTTTGAGGAGAGTGGAGTCGCACTCGACGAGCAGGCGGGGGGTCTGCGAGCAGTCCACGGAGATGCTCATGCCGTGGGCCTCGATCTCGGCCCGCACGAGCTCGATGGCGGGCAGTAGAACCTCGTCTTCGAAGCGCACGCCGGGGGAGGCGTTCATCTGTAGCTCGTTGCCCTCGACGCGCGCCAGATCGAGGTACTCGCGCACCAGGTCGAGGAGGTAGTCGCCCTTGCTGATGAAGCGCTCGAGCTTGGCTCGTTGGGCGTCCGAGACGGGGCCCAGGTAGCCGTCGGCCACCAGCCGCGCGTCGGTGACCATCGAGGCCACCGGGCTCTTGAGCTCATGGCTCACGAAGCCCAGCATCTCCAGGTAGGCGCGGTTGGCCTCCTCGAGCTGCTCGATGCGCCAGGCCTTCTCGACGGCTTGGCTGAGCCGCTCGCTGATAGACATCTGCAGCTCCACGTGGCGGCGCGAGAACGAGGCCCTCTCGCGCGAGCTGCGGAACATGAATCCCACCACGCGACCGTCGACGAGCAGGGGACATGTAAGGCTCGAGCGCACGCCCTCGAGGGCCAGCAGCCGCGACGAGCGGCTGTGGGGGTGCTCGGCCACGTACTGCTCAAGGTCGCCGATGATGCGCGGCGTGCCCGTCTCGAGCACGGCGCCCAGCGACGTCTCGCTCAGATCTTGGGCGTAGCCGCGAACCAGAAGCGGCGCACGGTAGGTGGTGCGCACATGGTGAGCGATCACACGTCTGCCTTCTTCCTCCACGAAGGCGAGGCTCATGCGATCGCAGGGGATCAGGCCCTGCATCTCGTCGAAGAGGAAGTCGATCACCGCGAGGAGGCTGGGCTTGGCGGCGATGCGCTGGTTGACCACGCCCAGAAGGCGGCGCTCCTCGGCGGTCATGTGCGAGAAGCCGGAGCGGTCGCGGAAGGGGTCCACGAAGCGCACCACCGATCCGGACGGACCGATAGGGATGGGCGACGTATCCCGGGGCCGGTTCACGATGGGCTCCTTGCCGACTCCGCACCAAACGGCTGTGATTGCGCGGGCTGTTCACCGGCCCACGTGGCCGGGATTGTAGGCTTATCGACCTAAGGTGGCAACCCCACGCCCAGGCCGCACGTGGGGAACCGCAGCCGAGCCGGAGCTTCGCTCCGGCTCGGCTGCGGCGCGTTCTCGCCGGCACGCCGGCGTGGTGCGTTACTTCTGCGGGATGTACTTGCCGCGCGCCGTGTAGCTGGTGTGCAGCAGCTCGTGACTCTTGTGCCCGCAAGGGCCTTCGGTAAGGAACTCGGCGTAGGTCTGCAGCACCGCCGGGTTCTCGTGTGACTTGCGCACGTTGTAGGCGTGGTCTTCGGAGTAGATGGCCTTGGCGCGCGCGGCCCTGATGTCGGCGTTGGTGGGAATAGGCTGTCCACCGCCGCCCAGGCAGCCGCCCGGGCAGGCCATGAACTCGATGAAGTGGCACTGGCTGAACTTGCCGCCGGCCTTGATGTCTTCCATGACCTTCTTGGCGTTGGCGGTGCCGTGAGCCACGGCCACCTTGACGGTGACGCCGTTCAGCCAATTCCAGTCGGGCACGAGGTGCGCGAGGATCTCGGGCACCGGACCCACCTTGGGCACGGTGATCTCGGCGTAGCGCACGCCGTCGAAACCGCGCAGCGGAATGATGTCGCCGTGCTCGTAGATGCTCTCGACCTTTTCGCCGGTTACCATCTCGAGCACCGTGCGCAGGGCGGCTTCCATCACGCCGCCGGTGGCGGCGAAGATGACGCCCGAGCCGGTGGCGCTGCCGAACGGATCGTCGAAGTCGCTCTTGGGCATGCTGGGCACGTGCAGACCGGCCTCTTTGAACATCTTGCCGAGCTCACGCGTGGTGATGCCGAAGTCGACGTCTTTGTAGCCCGAGTCGTGCATCTCTGGCCGGTTGCACTCGAACTTCTTGGCCGAGCACGGCATGAGCGCGCAGCTCACGATGTTGGCCGGGTCGAGCCCCAGCTTGTCGGCGTAGTACGTCTTGATGAGCGCGCCGAACATCTGCTGCGGGCTCTTGGCCGACGAGGCGTTGGGCAGGTACTCGGGGTAGAAGTGCTCGAGGAACTTGACCCAGCCCGGCGAGCAGCTCGTGAACTGTGGCAGCGCCACGCTGGCGTCGCCCTGCACGAGAGCACCGTAGAGACGCTGGATGAGCTCGGTGCCTTCCTCGATGATGGTGAGGTCGGCGGTGAAGTTGGTGTCGAAGACCCGGTCGAAGCCGGCGCGGCGCAGGGCCGTGTTCATCTCGAACGTCACCGGGTTGCCCGGCTCAAGGCCGAACAGCTCGCCCATGGCGGCGCGGGGTGCCGGTGCCGTCTGGATGACGACGTGCTTCTGGGGGTCGTCGATGGCGGCCCACACAGCGTCTGTCTCGTCCTTGGCGTAGAGGGCGCCGGTGGGGCAGCGGTTGACGCACTGACCGCAGTTGATGCACACGACGCTGCCCAGGGGCATGTCTTCGAACGTGACGATGCTGGTGTTGGCGCTGCGGCCGGCGGCCTCGAGCACGCCGACCTCTTGCAGGTCGATGCAGGTACGCACGCAGCGGCGGCAGCGGATGCACTTGTTCATATCGCGCATCACGGAGTAGCTCGAGGTGTCGACCTCACACAGCGGCTGGTCGGGATGCCCGAACGTGAACTTGTCGATGCCGTACTCTTCGGCCAGGCTTTGCAGCTCGCACGTGCCGTTGCGCACGCAGCTGTAGCACTCGCCGTAGTGCTCGCTGAGCAGCAGCTCGAGCACATGACGGCGAGCCTTGCGCACCAAGCGGCTGTGGGTGTTGACGGCAAGCGTGTTGGTGATTGGGTAGATGCAGGCGGCTTGCAGCGTGCGCTGCCCCTCGATCTCGACGACGCACATACGGCACAGACCGGCGGCGCCCAGGTCGGGGTGGTTGCAGAGCGTCGGGATCTCGATGCCCATGCTCTTGGCGGCGGCGAGGATCGTCATGCCGAACGGCACCTTTGCCTGGATGCCGTCGATGGTGACGGAGACGAGCGCACCGATCGCCTCGGGGTTGTCTGCGACTGGCACGGTGCTGCCGACCTGGCTGGTCGGGATGCGCGGGCCTTTCTCGTCGCTTCTCAGGTTCTCGGTCATGCTCAATTCCTCGCGGTCTCGGCCTGGGCGGTGCGGCTCATGATCTCGTCGCCGAAGTGGTCCAGGATGGACATAAAGGCGTTGGAGCTGGTCTGGCCCAGGCCGCACTTGCAGGCGACCTGCATGGTGGCGCTCAGCTCACGCAGCTCGGCGATGTACTCGGCCGAGCAGGTTCCTTCTTTCAGCTGCTCGGCCGCCTCGAGCATCTTGACGTTGCCGAGCCGGCAGGGTGTGCACTGCCCGCACGACTCGTCGACGAAGAAGTCGAGGAAGTTCTCGGCCACGGCCAGCATGTCGCGCTGCCGACCGAAGACGATCACGGAGCCGCCGGTGGGGATGTCTTCGAAGGCCACGCGACGCGTGAAGTCTTTGCTCGGGATGCACGTGCCGGAGGCGCCGCCGATCTGCACGGCCTGGGCGTCTTCACCCCCGACCTCCCTCAGCAGGTCGGCCACGCTGATGCCGAAGGGGAACTCGTACACGCCCGGTTTGGCACAGTCGCCCGAGATGCTGAAGAGCTTGAAGCCCGTCGACTTGTCGGTGCCGTAGCTCTTGAACCAGTCGACGCCCTTGGCGAAGATGGCGGCTGCCGAGGCCAGGGTCTCGACATTGTTGACGACCGTCGGCCGGCGGCGAAAACCGGAGACCGCAGGGAACGGTGGGCGGTTGCGCGGCTCGCCGCGAAAGCCCTCGAGCGATTCGATGAGGGCCGTCTCCTCGCCGCACACGTAGGCGCCGGCGCCGAGTGCGACGATGACGTCGAAGTCGAAGCCCTCGACGCCGCCGACGTTCTTGCCGAGCAGGCCGGCCGCGCGGCGGTTCTTGATCACCGTGTTCAGGTCATGGCGAAGGTAGCTGTACTCCCCGCGCAGGTAGACGATGCCCATCTGGGCGCCGATGGCCCGGCCCGCGATCGCCATGCCGGCGAACACGAGATCGGGGAACTGGCTGAGGATGACGCGGTCCTTGAATGTGCCCGGCTCGCCCTCGTCGGCGTTGCAGAGCACATACTTCTCGCCCGCCTTCTCGGCGCCGGCGAAGTTCCACTTCATGCCGGTGGGGAAGCCGGCGCCGCCGCGGCCCTTCATGCCAGAAGCGGTGACCGTCGCAATGATGTCGGGACGGCTGAGGGCGAGCGCCGCCTTGAGGCCGGCGTCGCCGTCGATGGAGGCAAAGGTGAGGGTGTTACCCTGCGTCTGGATGCTCATACGAGGTACCCCTCCTTGCGCTCGGCGGCGTGGCCGGCGTACGCGGCGCGGCACTCGGCCGCGATCTCGCGCACCATCTCGGGCGTGACGCGCGTATACACGCGATCGTTGACGAGCAGCGCCGGGCCCTGGTCGCACATGCCCATGCAGGCCGCCCAGTCGAGGGTAAAGCGGCCGTCTTCGGAGGTCTTGCCGAAGCTGATTCCGAGCTCGTTCTCGAGCTCACGGGCGACGGCGTCTTTGCCGACCAGCTCGCACGAGATGGTGCGGCAGAGGCGCACCACGAACTCGCCTTGGGCGACCGGGTTGAGGAAGGCGTAGAAGGTCGCCACGCTGTAGACCTCCACAGGGTGGATGTCGAGCAGGTCGGCGATGATCTGCATGGCGTCGGCATCGACGCCGTGGTAGGTACTCTTGACAGCTTGCAGAATCGGTATGAGCGAGCTCCGGCCGGGGCCGAGTTTGTCGACCAGGGTGTTGACGTCGGCGCGGAGCTGCTCCTGCTGTGTGACGAGCATGGGGCTCAACTCTCCTTCGCGAGCAGCTTCTTGACCTTGGCGATCAGCGTCTGCGGATCCACTGGCTTGGGCTGGAACTCCTCGACCGGCACCATCTCTTCGTCCTTGTCGATGTTCAGGCCCATGGCGGCGTTGACACTGGTGAGCATGATGATGGGCAGGGTGTAGCCCGTCTTGCGGAGCTCGCGGGCCATGAGCAGGCCGTCGTCTGGCTCTTCCATCATGACGTCGAGGATGAGCAGGTCTGGCCCGCCTTCGAGGATCTTCTTCATGCCGGCGGCGCGGTTGGGCGCCCCGTCGACCTCGTAGCCCTCGCGCTCGAGGACGAGGCGTCCGGCTTCGACAATGTCGGGGTCGTCGTCAACGATCAGGATCTTGGGCACCACACTCTCCCTCTCTCGGTTGCCGTTCCCCCGGCGCAGCCGCCAGGCTGGCCGGTCGTGCTCGTGGCGATGTGCGCTCGTACGCGTCGCCGTACCGCCCCGGTCGAGGCCGGGCAGCACAAGGACGCGCGTGAGATGAACGATCGATGCTGGCCATTCGCTCCACAGGATCCACTTCTACTTGGCCTCAGCGTTGCATGGTTTCTAACGCATCACAGCCCCTTGTGCAAGCCGTCACGAGCCTGCGAAAGCAGTATCTCACAACCCGCTGGGGCACGTGATGCCCCCGGGGTATGCCATGCCGCAGCCTGCCGTCGCGTGCGGGAGTGGTCGGGAGTGCGTCGTGGGTCGCCGGTGGGCTCTCTCGGGCGCCGGCGAGGCGACTCGGGCTGGCTAGCGGGCTGCGGGCGCCGCTGCACCCGCGGTGCCCGCGCCCGCGGCGGCTGCATCCGCGGCGGTCGCGCCCGCCACCGCCGTGCCGGCAGCCGTCGCTCTGTCCGAGGCCGGCGCGTCGTGCAACGTCACCGTGAAGGTGCTGCCCGCGCCGGGGTCGCTCTGCACGGTGGCCTCGCCCTCGTACATGTTGGCGATCTTGCGCACCGTCGAGAGTCCCAGGCCGCTGCCCAGGATCTTCACAGTGTGCTCGTTCTTGATACGCGTGAACTCGTTGAAGAGCTTGGCCGCCTCTTCGGGCTTGAGCCCGATGCCGGTGTCGGTCACGGCGATGCGCACAGTGTCGCCCTTGCGGCTCATGCGAATGCTCACCCGGCCGCCGTCGCGGTTGTACTTGACGGCGTTAGAGATGAGGTTGTTGAGGACGATCTCCGCTTCGCCGGCATCCGCCTGCAGCTCGATGCCGTCGGGCGCCTCGAGCTCCATGATGATGCCGCGGCGCTCGGCGTCGGCGGCGAACATCTCCATCGCGGCGCCGGCGAGCTCGCGCAGGTCGAGGCGTCTGATGGTGCGCTCGCGCTGCCCCGACTCGATGCGCGTGAGGTCGAGCAGGTCGCCGATGAGCTTCTTCATGCCGTCGACGCGCATGATGCTGCGCTCTACCATCTGCAGGTTCTGGTCGGCCTCGGTGGTGCGCAGGATGTTCAGGTAGCCTTCCACGGCGTTAAGCGGCGCCTTGAGCTCGTGGGCCAGCACGGAGATGAAGTTGAAGCGCACCTGGCGCTTCTCCTCGGCTAGCTTGCGCGCCTGCTTGCTGAGGATGAGCTGGCTGGTGGCCTTGCGCAGCGCGTAGCGCAACTCGTCGGGGGTGAAGGGCTTGGCGAGGAAGTCGTAAGCGCCCAGCTTGGTGGCCTTCACCGCCGTCTCGAAGGTGGCGTAGGCCGTGATCATGATGGTGAGCACCTCGCGGCCCGCCGCGCTGAGCGCGTCGAGCACGTCCATGCCGCCCACCCCGGGGAGCTTGAGGTCGAGAAGCAGCAGGTCTACCAAGCCGCCCTCGGCGAGGTAGGCGAGGAAGTCTTCGCCGGCCGTGAAGTAGCGGAACTCGTAGCTCGCGTCTACGAGAACGTCGCCCACGTGGACCTTGTAGCGCTCGATGATGCGGCGCACGCCTTGGCAGAGGGCCTCTTCGTCGTCGACCATGACCACCTGCAGCGCCACGCGCTGCGGGTCCATGAGGGCTTCTCGGGGCGCCTCGGAGTGCATGGCTCAGCTCTCCATGATCTCTTGCAGGCTCGCCGGCGGGTTGAGCTCGCCTTCGAAGCGCGGCAGAACGATGGTGAACGTAGTGTGCGTGGGGCCCATGGCCAGGTCGGCGTTGCTCTCCACGCTGATCTGGCCGCGGTGCATCTTCACGATGCCGTGCGTCACCGCGAGACCCAGACCGGTGCCCTTGCCCACCTGCTTGGTTGTGAAGAAAGGACTGAACAGCTTGTCGAGGTTCTCCTTGGGGATGCCGAGGCCGGTGTCGGCCACCGAGATGATGACGTTTTCCTCGGTGCCGTCGAGGGTCACGACGATGTCGCCGCCTTCGGGCATGGCGTGCTGAGCGTTGGTGAGCAGGTTGGTGAGCACCTGCACGATCTGGTCGGCGTCCAACTCAGCCACGGGGTCGTCGAGCTCGTCGTTGACCTCTACGGAGATGCCTTCGGCGAAGGGGATGGTGCGCAGCACCTCGGCAACCAGGTTGGTGACATCGGTCGGCTGGCGTACCACGCGGCTCTGACGGGCGAAGTTGAGCAGCCCGGAGATGATCTTCTTGCAGCGGTTGGCCTGGTCGACGATGAGCTTGACGTCGCTGGCCGCCAGGGAATCGGTCTCGCACTCCTCGAGCATCAGGTTGGCGTGCAGCAACAGGATCCCGAGGGGGTTGTTGACCTCGTGGGCGATGCCGGCCGCGAGCTGGCCCATGCTGGCCAGCTTCTCGCTCTTCACGAGCGCCTCTTTGGTGCTCTCCAGAGAGCGGTTGGTGTTCTGCAGCTCGTCGACGGTCTTGCGCAGCTCTTCTACTGCGTACGGCAAGCACATCTCCACTTCGGCGAGGCCCTGCCGGATGGCCACCGCGTGGTCGCGGCAGGTCTCGTAGCCGCAAGCGCCGCAGTCGAGCTCGTCGGCGTCGGTGGACTTGTTCATGCGGTTCAGGATCTCACGCAGCTCGTCCGCCGTGGGCATGCCGTCGAAGCGCTGGTCGTAGGCTACGAAGGTGCGCGAGAGGTCGATGCCGGCGTACTCGTTCATGGCGGTCCGCCATCCTGCCTCGTCGAAGTTCGCACGCCGGGCGCGCGTCACGCGACTCACTTCGGAGCGGCGTTTGAACACCGGCTGTTCGTGGCTGAAGCCGGCGCCCATGATGCACCCTTCGCAGCACAAGATGTCGAGCAGCCGCGCCTCGGTCTCGCCGTCTTCGAAGTCGGCGATGGCCTCCACCAGGTTGCCGCGGCCGTCGGCACTCACGATGTCGCCGCTGAGCAGGTCTTCGCTGAGCCGAGCCGCCTGCAACATCCCGCGCGTGATGGGGAAGAGGGCGCCGAGGCTGCCACGGGGCGGGTCGAAGTCGTCGTCAACGGGCGTTTCGACGGCGAGGTCGAGGCCCTGCGCCGTCAGCATGGTGCGCAGTTCCACATAGGTGAGCACCGCGTCGACCTGGCCCTCGAACTGCTGTTGCCGCCGCCCTCGCCCTTCTTGGCGATGCACGGACCCACGAAGACGACCTTGACGTTATCGGGTCCGTACTTGGCGGCAGCGCGCGGGCGCTGGCCAGCATGGGCGAGACTATGCCGGCGAGGCGGTCGAGCAAGTCTGGATGGTACTTGCGCACGTAGCTCACCACGGCCGGGCAGGTGGTGGCCACCCAGCGCTGGCCGTTGCGGGCCAGCAACCGGGCGTACTCGGCGGCCACCAGGTCGGCGCCGAACGCGACCTCATGCACGTACGTGAAGCCGAGCCGTCGCAGGGCGTCCACCAAGGTGGAGGTGTCGCACTCCGTGAACTCGGCGGGGTAGCTCGGCGCCACGATGGCGGCCACCGGTGTGGGCGCGCCGAGCAGCGCCTCGGTATCGGCTACGCCGCTCAGGACCTGTTTGGCGTTCTGGCTGCACACCGTCACGCAGTTGCCGCAACCGATGCAGCGCGTCTGAATCACGCTGGCCTGACCGTCGAGGATCTGGATGGCCTTGGCGGGGCGCTCGCGCACGCACGTGTAGCAGCGCCCGGCACCCTCTCGGCGATCGTCGTGACGAGCTGCATCTGGGGAACGCTACCTGGTTCATGAGTTGACCTCGCGCGGCTGCGGATGAGCCGCCGCGGCGAGCACACTCCCGACCTTGGCGAGGAGAGCATCCGCCGCGATCGGTTTGTCGAAGTACGCATCGACGTTCATCTTGGCGAGATCCTCGGCGGATCTCGGGCGGAAGTTGAGGCCGAGCTGGCTGCTCACCGAGGTCGAATGATGATGGGCGCCGCCGCCGTGCCGAGGCTCTTTGCGCAACTGCGCCGACAAGGTGAAGCCGGCGTCGACGCTGGTCGTCATGAGGTCGGTGATCACCAGGTCAGGCGTGCTCGGCGGCGATGCGCTCGGTAGCTTCGGAGGGGTTGGTGGCGGTGACGACGCGGTAGCCGGCGGTCTCAAGGATGTAGCGGTTGATCTCAAGGAAGTCGTAGTCGTCGTCGACAATCAGTATGAGGGCCTGGTCACCGGTCATAAGTGTGGTCTCGGTCTGGCCTCTTGCGTCGCTTGCTCCTGCCCGGGCAGAAGGCCCACCCGGAGCGGGGCGCTCAAGGAGCGCCCCGCTCGGCGTTTTCATACCCCGGCCGGCAGGCCGGCCTCTCGGGTCAACGAATGGTCCTTCCGCGTCTCACACGCGGTCGTGCTCGAAGTAGTGGGTGTGCAGGAGATGGTGCGAGATCTCGCCGCAGGGCGCCCCGAGGTACTCCTCGTATAGCGCGTTGACGAACGGGTTCTCGTGGCTTTTGCGCAACTCCCGGTGCTCGTCTTCGGCGTAGACCGGCCGATGCGCTGGCGCGCACCTCGTCGGTGGTTAAGCGCGGCTGCCCGCCCCCGCCGATGCAGCCGCCGGGGCAGGTCATGACCTCCATGAAGTGGAACTCGGCCTCGCCGGTTTTCACCTGGTCGATGGCCTTCTGGGCGTTGCCCAGGCCGTGAGCCACGGCCACCTTGACGTCGACGCCCTCGAGGAAGGTCCAGTCGCCCTTGGCCCCTTCGATCTTGACGGTGGCCACCTTCAGGCCCTCGAGCCCCATGATGGGCTGCACATGGAGGTTGGGGTAGGGGAAGGGCGTCTGGGTGACGATCTCCCAGACCGTGCGCAGCGCCGCCTCCATGACGCCGCCGGTGGCGGCGAAGATGTCGGCCGCGCCGGTGCTGATGCCGAGCGGGGCGTCCATCTTCTCGTCCGGCAGGTTGCGGAAGTCTATGCCGGCCTGCTTGATCATGGCGCCCAGCTCGCGAGTAGTGAGCACGATGTCGACGTCCGTGAGCCGCTGTCGTTCATCTCGGGCCGGGCCGCCTCGAACTTCTTGGCCGTGCACGGCATTACCGAGACCACGACCATGTCTTCGGGCTTCACGCCGATCTTGTCGGCGTAGTAGGTCTTGGCCAGCGCCCCGAACATCTGCTGCGGGCTCTTGCAGCTACTCAGGTTGTCGAGCATGTCGGGGTTGAAGTGCTCCATGTAGTTGATCCAGCCCGGCGAGCAGCTCGAGAACTGCGGCAGAGCCACCGACTCGCCGTCGACGAGGGCCTTCTTGAGCCGCACCAGCAGCTCGGTGCCCTCCTCCATGATGGTGAGGTCGGCGGTGAAGTTGGTGTCGAACACGGCGTCGAAGCCCAGGCGGCGCAGGGCGGCGACCATCTTGCCCGTCACCAGCGTGCCGGGGGTGTAGTCGAAGCACTCGCCCAGGGCGGCGCGAATGGCCGGTGCCGTCTGCACCACGACCGTCTTGGTGGGATCTTCGAGCGCGTCCCACACCTGGTCGATCTGGTTGCGCTCGGTGATCGCTCCCACCGGGCACACGGCGGCGCACTGGCCGCACTGCACGCACACGACCTCGGAGAGGCTCTGGCCGAAGGCCGGGCCGATGAGCGTGCTGAAGCCGCGGCCCTGGGCGAACAGGCCGCCCACGCTCTGCACCTCGTTGCACACCGTGACGCAGCGGCGGCAGGCGATGCACTTGCCGGTATCGCGGACCAGCGCCGGGGTGCTGTCGTCGATCATCTTGAAGGTCTTCTCGCCCTGGTAGCGGAGCTCGCCGATACCCAGGTCGAGGGCCAGGCTGCGCAGCTCGCAGTCGGCCGAGCGGGCGCACACCTGGCAGTCGCCGTCGTGCTCCGAAAGAAGCAGCTCGACGACCATCTGGCGGGCGTCACGCACCTTGCCGGTGTTGGTCTTCACCACCATGCCGTCGGTGGCCGGCTGGCTGCACGAGGCGACCAGCGCGCGCGCGCCTTGCACTTCGACGAGGCACACGCGGCAGGCGCCTATGGCCTGCACTTCGTCGAGGTAGCAGAGGGTGGGCACCTTCACGCCGGCCTGGCGGGCCGCCTGAAGGACCGTGGTGCCCTCCGGCACCTCGACCTTGATGTCGTCAATGGTCAGGGTTGGCATTCTCTTGCTCTCCTTGCTCACGAGCAGTACTTGCCGTAGTCGCAACGCAGGCAGCGCCGCGCCTCAGCGACGGCTACCGGTGCGGCCCAGCTCAGCTCGACCTCGTCGAAGTTGGTGACGCGCTGCGCCACCGCCAGCTCCTCGACCTCGTGCCGCGGCATCTCTACCGGGTCGACGTCGGGGTCGAAGAACACGGGCGGCTCGATGTCGCGGCGCCAGAAGGCGTGGTTGGCGCCTGTGAGCAGCTCGTCCATGCCGGCCGCGGCACGCTCGCCGGCGCCGATGGCCTCTACCACGGAGGACGGGCCGGTGGTGGCGTCGCCACCGCTGAACACCCAGTCCACAGAGGTCTGGCCGGTGTTGGGGTCGGCGGCGACGTAGCCCCAGCGGTTGAGCTCTACCGGAGTGCCGTCGACCATGGCGGCCGCGTCGAGCTGCTGGCCGATGGCGGCGATCACGGTGTCGGCCGGTACCACGAACTCGGGGTTGTGGCCGGCCACCGGGCGCCGACGGCCGCTCTTGTCGTAGTCGCCCAGCGCCATCTCCTTGCAGCGCACGCCGGTGACCTTGCCGGCGGCGTTGCGGACGATCTCCTCGGGGGCCACCAGGGTGATGATCTCGATGCCCTCGAGGTCGGCGGCGTCGATCTCCTCGCCCCAGGCGGGCATCTGCGCACGCGTGCGGCGGTAAAGGATCTTGACACTCTCGGCGCCCAATCGCAGGGCGGTGCGGGCGGCGTCGATGGCGGCGTTGCCGCCGCCGATCACGGCCACCTGCTTGCCCATGGGAGCGGTGCTTTCGAGGTTGTACTGCTTGAGGAAGGAGAGGCCGTCGTACACGCCCTCGCCGTCTTCACCGGCGATGCCGATCTTGCTGCCCTGCGGGGCGCCGACGCCGACGAACACGGCCTCGTAGCCCTCGTCCTTGAGGCTCTGCAGGGTGAAGTCGCGGCCCAGCGCCTTGCCATATTCAAACGTGACGCCCATGTCGGCGATCATCTTCACTTCGCGCTCGAGCTCGTGGCGCGGCAGGCGGTAGGCCGGGATGGCCTGTACGAGCATGCCGCCGGCCTTGGCCTCGGCCTCGAACACCACCGGCTTGTAGCCCAGCCGGGCGAGGAAGTAGGCCGCCGAGAGACCGGCGGGGCCGGAGCCCACCACGGCCACCTTGCGGGCCGCGTTCTCGGCGCTCACGAGCACGTCGGGGAGCTGCGGCGCGTTCTCCTGCTCCACCATGTGACGCTTCACGCGGCGGATGGCGAGCGGACCGTCGAGGCCGGCGCGCATGCACTTGCCCTCGCAGGGGTGGAAGCACACGCGGGCACACACGCTGGCCAGCGGGTTACGCTCGCGATGCAGCTTGAGCGCCTCGTCGTAGCGCTCCTCGCCCACCAGGCTCACGAAGCCGGGGATGTTCACGCTCGCCGGGCAGGCGTTGGAGCAGCGCGCCTTGAACAGGCTCGCGCACACGCCGGCTTCGCAGTAGTGGTCCTTGATGTGGGCCTCGTACTCGTGGCGGAAGTGGCGGATGGTGCTGAGCACGGGGTTGGCCGCCGTCTGGCCGAGGCCGCACAGGGCGGTCTGGCTGATCGTCGTGCCTAGGGCCACGAGACGCTCGATGTCGCCCTCTTCGCCTGCGCCGTTGCAGATGCGCGTGACGATCTCCAGCATCCGCTTGGTGCCCACCCGGCAGGGCGGGCATTTGCCGCAGCTCTCGTCCTGGATGAAGTCGAGGAAGTAGCGCGCGATGTCGACCATGCACGAGTCCTCGTCCATGACGATCACGCCGCCCGAGCCCATGATGGCGCCCAGTTCCTGTAACGACTCGTAGTCGACCGGCACGTTGAGGTGCTGCTTGGGGATGCAGCCGCCGGAAGGTCCGCCGAGCTGCGCGGCCTTGAAGGCCTTGCCGCCGGGGATGCCCCCGCCGACCTCGTACACGAGCTCGCCGAGCTGCATGCCGATCGGCACCTCGACGAGGCCGGTGTGCTGCACATTGCCGCCCAGGGCAAACACCTTGGTGCCTTTGCTCTTCTCGGTGCCGGTGCTCGCGTACCAGGCGGCGCCCTTGAGGATGATGGGCGCGATGTTGGCGAAGGTCTCCACGTTGTTGAGCACGCTGGGCTTGTTCCACAGACCCTTGACCGCCGGGAACGGCGGGCGCGGGCGCGGCTCGCCGCGGTGACCCTCGATAGAGGTCATGAGGGCCGTCTCCTCGCCGCAGACGAAGGCCCCGGAGCCCATGCGGATCTCGAGGTCACAGGCGAAGCCGGTGCCCATGATGTTGCTGCCCAGGAGGCCGTACTCGCGGGCTTGGTCGATGGCGTGCTGCAGGCGCTCCACGGCCAGCGGATACTCGGCGCGCACGTACACGTAGCCCTGGTGCGCGCCGATCGCGTAGGCGCCGATCACCATGCCCTCGATGAGCGAGTGGGGGTCACCCTCGAGCACCGAGCGGTCCATGAAGGCGCCCGGGTCGCCCTCGTCGGCGTTGCAGAGGATGAACTTCACATCTGACTTCTGCTGCAGGGCGAAGCGCCACTTCATGCCGGTGGGAAAGCCGGCGCCGCCGCGCCCCCTCAGGCCGCTGGCCAGCACCTCGCCGACGACCGCCTCGGGGGTCATCTCGGTGAGCACCTTGGCGAGTGCCTGGTAACCCTCGCGGGCGATGTACTCGTCGATCTTGAGAGGGTCGATGATGCCCGAGTTGCGTAGCACGATCTTCACCTGGCGGTTGAAGAACGGGATGTCGCTCATCTCGGCCTGGGTCTTCTCGGTGCCCGGGGCGTGGCTCACGAGACGCTCGACGATGCGACCCTTGAGGAGGTGCTCCTCGACCAGCTCGGGTACGTCGGCGATCTGGACGTTCTGGTAGAAGACGCCGTCCGGGTATACCAGCGCGACTGGGCCCTGCACGCAGGGGCCCAGGCAGCCGGTCTCGATGACTTCGATCTCGTCGGCGAGCTCACGCTTCCCGAGCTCGGCGCGCACGGCTTCGCTCACCGCGAGCGCGCCCGAGGCGATGCACCCGCCGCCGGTGCAGATCAGAACTTGTGCTCTTACATCAGCCATAGTCGTGTCACTCGCTCTCAAGTCTTGATCAGGTACGCGGCGACGGGGGTGCCGCCCACGAGATGGTCCTTCACGATCGCCTGCACCTTGCTCTTGTCGAGCAAGCCGTAGCGATACATGGTGCCGTCGGCCGTAGTAACGGTGGCCATGGGCTCCTCTTCGCACAGGCCGGCACAGCCGGTCTGGTGCAGGCTCACCGAGGTTACGCCTGACAGCGCCAGCTCGGTGAGGAAGGCGGCCACGATCTCACGGGCGCCGGCAGCGATGCCGCAGGTACCCATGTGAACCGTGACCTGCGTCTCCTTGCGGCCCAGACGGAGGTCTATATCGGCCTTGGCCTGCTGGGCCAGCGCCTTGAGCTGCTCTGGGCTCGCGATCTTGTCGGCCATGGTCATGCGCTCCTCTCGGCTGCCACCAGCTCCTCGGCGTACTGGGCGAGGATCTCGCTGACGCGCTTCGGCTTCACGCGGTGGTGGACGTCGTCGTCTACGGTGATCACGGGGGCCAGGCCGCAGGCGCCAAAGCAACGCGCGATCTCCAGAGAGAACTGGCGGTCCTCGGTGGTGCCGCCGATGTCGATGCCGAGCTCCTTCTTGAAGGCGTCGAGCACCTGCACGCCGCCGCGCACGTAACAGGCCGTGCCCATGCAGATGCGCACGAGGTGCTGGCCACGCGGCACCGTGGTGAAGAACGAGTAGAAGCCCACCACGCCGGCGACCTCGCTGTACGGCTTGCGCAACTCCTTGGCGATGTGCTTGAGGGCCACCTCGGGCAGGTACCCGAAGATGCCCTGGGCAAGCTGCAGCACCGGGATCAGGGCGCCGGGCTTGCCGCGGTATTCGGCGATGACCGCGTCGAGGCGCGCGAGAAGCTCCTCCTCCGTCGGCTCCTCGCTGCAGCAGCTGCACGTCTTCACTGCGTCACTCATTCGGCTCTCCTTCGCTTCGAGTAAACTGCGATCCGCTTCGCAGGTGATGTCGTTGCGGGGAACACTCAAGGCATTGCCTGCTGGCGAGCGACGAGCGCCGGCAGCTCCCCGTAGCAGCTCGCCACCGCCCAGCGAGAGGCGCGCGGCGCCGTCTGTCCAGGCGATCGGCGAACTGGATCTCAGGGTTGGTGGCGACCATTGTGAGGATGCTCGTGGCCACGTCGCCCAAAGGCGGGCGATCGACGTTGGCGAGGCTCATCCAGGCGCGCACGGCGACGCCGCCCAGATCAACCGAGCGGTCCACGTCGAGGCCGCCGCCGGCCTCCTCGGCCGCCTGCCGAAAGAGGCTCAGCCCCAGACCGGTCGTCTTGTTGCGCTTCGTGGTGAAGAAGGGGTCGAGGGCCTGCTCCGGCTCCACCGGCAGGCCCGGTCCGTCGTCCTCCACGGCGATCGTAAGCGTGCGCCGGCCGAGCGGTCGGCGACGATGCTCACCGCCACGCCCGCGCGCCGGCGCGTGCCGAGTCCTCGAGGATGTCGAGCAGGTAGAGCGAGAGGTCATGCATCGTCTACGCTCCGTCCGCGCTCGGCGCGCAGGGCCAGAACGAGCTCGCCGAGCTCGGCTGCTCCACGTGCAACAGGGTGTGGACGGCGCCCACCTCTGCCGGGTAGTGGCAGTCCGACGAGTGCACCACCGGCAGGCCGTAGGCGCGAAACTCGGTCTCGCGCTCGCTGCCCGGGGCGATGTGGCGCGACAGCTCCACGCCGTCGAAGCCCGCATCGCCAGGGAAGAGGCCGAGCTGGCCGATGACGCCGAACGACGTGCGGTCGATGTGCGCCGCCAGGGCCACGCCGCCGTGCCGGTGCACGAGCGCCACGGCATCATTGACGGTGAGCTGCGAGGCCGTCGCCAGGGCGAGACTCTCCTCGCCCTCCACAGTGCCGTCGGCGGCACACCTGCTGCTCGCCGAAGAACTGCACGTAGCCGTCGGCGGCCGGCGGGAGGCCGGCGCCGATCACGGCGCCGGCCGCTCCGGCCGCTCGGGCGTTGGGGAAGAGGCCCACGATGTGGCATTCCTCGAGCGACGGATCTCGATGCCGGCGAGCACCGCCAGGCGCTCGCCGGCCGCGGCGCGCGCGGCTTCTTGCACGGCGGCCGTGTTGCGCGTGCTGTTGTGGTCACAGACGGCGATCATCTGCAGGCCCTCGGCCAGCGCCCTCGCGACGATGGTGGGGGGCGTCATCTCGGCGGCCGCGCAGGGCGAGAGCGCGGTGTGCACGTGCGGTGTGCCAGCACGTTCACGCACGGTTTCCCTTCACGCCCAGGGCGTAGAGGCGACCGACGATGTCGAACGTGTCCGCCGGGCTGGAGTACAGCGAGAGGCCCTCGGCGGTGGCCTTCTCGACCACTTCGTCGTCGGGCCGCCGGTCGCCCGCGAAGATCACCGCGGCGAGCTCGGCGTGGCTGGCCACGGCGATCACGTTGAGGTGCACCTGAAGGGTCACCAGCAGGCCGCCCTCGGGGGCGTGCGCCAGCACGTCGCTGAGGAGATCGCTGGCGTAGCCGCGATCGACCTCGGCCTCGTGATTGCCGCCGGTCACGGGAGTGAGCTCGGCCAAACCGAGCTCGCGGACGATATGGTCAAGCTTCATGGCGCGCTCTCCTCTTTAGGAACGACGGTACGGGCAGAAGGCGCGCCGGGCGCGCCCCATGACGATGTCTTCGGCCAGGGCAGCGCAGGTGGGGGCCCCACACGCGCCGCAGTCCTTGCCGGGCAGCGACTTGGTCTCGGCGTCGAGCGCCGCGAGCTTGGCGATGGCGACCGCCATGTCGGCATCGAGACGGATGCCGGGGCGCGGCCGGTATGCCTTGGCGCGCGCGAAGGCGTGTGCCGCGCCCGCGGCAGGGGCGGCCGTGGCGCTCCAGCGCCAGGCGGCCACATAGGCGTCCTCGGCCAGCAGGGGCGAGCCGAAGCAGCCGCCGTCACAGACGAAGGGTTCCACGGCGGCGACGCCCGCCAGCCGGCCGTCTTCGATCTGCTCCAACACGGCGAGCACGTGGAAGACCCCGGAGACGACCAGCAGGTCGTCGGCGCCGGCCGCCTGCGGCCGCGACGCCGGCGTGCCGCCGGGTACAGGTCGGCGCGCCGCCAGCCGTGGCAGCAGCGCCTCGCGCGCCAGCCGCACCGTGACCGTGTGGCGCTGGGCGGTGGGCTGCTGGGCGAGCAATGCGGTGCGCTGGCTGGGGCACGAGACCACGTACGTAACGTCGCCTGCGCCGATGTGGCGCTGTAAAGCCTCCCAGGGGGAGGCGAGGGTGCGAGGTGACGCACCAGCGAGGGGAACCTGACCTCGATGAGGTTCACCACCGCCGGGCACACTGGCGAGACCACCGGCGTCGGCAGGCCTCCGGCGGCGGCGAGGTCGAGTACCGCGTGACGTAGCTCGTCTTCGTAGGGGTGGGCGGAGACCACCTCGGCGTAACCTAGCCCCCGGAGCTCTTCGAGGACCGTGTCGGCGCTATGACCGCCGAAGCCGGCGAGCAGTGCCGGCGGCACGGCCAGGACCGCTCCGGCGCCGCCGTGGAGGCCGTCCGCGGCATCGAGAAGCGTGAGCGCTCCGGGGGCGCAGGCGGCGATGCAGCAGGTACAGTCGATACAGAGATGGTCCAGCACCGACGGGCGCCCGTCGCGTACGCGGGCCGCCGTGGTGGGGCAGGCCACCAGGCAGTGCCGGCAGTCGCGGCAGAGCTTGGCGACGATGCCCAGCGACGAGGGCCGCGCGCCGTGGTCGGCCGCCTCGGGTCGTAACATGATCGAGAAGCTCACGCGCGTGCCCTGGCCCAGCGTGGAGGTCACGTGCAAGCGGTCGCTGTTGCGCTCGATGTTGGGCAGCCCCATGCCGGCGCCGAAACCCAGTGCGCGGGCCTCGGCAGAGGCCGTCGACCAGCCCTCGCGCATCGCCTTGGCGACGTCGGCGATGCCCGGCCCATGGTCAATCACCTCGACGTCGAGCTGGCCGTCGCTCACGGTGGCCGCCAGACGCCCGCCGTCGGCGTGGATAACCACGTTCATCTCGGCCTCGTAGGCTGAGATCATGGCGCGCCGTACGGCGTCGCTCTCGGCGCCGATGCGTTTCGAGGTGCTGCTTCAGATCGCGCGAGGCCGCGCCGGCGGCGGCGTAGTCGCCGCTCTTGATCGTGTAGGCCAGGTGCTCCACGTCAGGCGGCGGGCTCTCCGCCGAGATGCCGGTAGATGAGTCCGCACGTCTCGAAGACGCCCACCGGAGATACCAGGAGTAGGGTGCCGCTGGCTTGGGCCAGCTCGATGACAGCCTTATCGGGCTGAATGCCACCCACGAAGCAGATGCCCGGCACGTCCATGAGCTCGGCCACGCGCAGCATCTGGACGCTCGCCAGGTTACTCACCAGCAGGGTCTTGTCCGAGGGCCTCGTTGAGGAGGTCGCTCACGCGGTCGCCGGCGTAGATCCGGGCGATATCGGTGCCGCCGGGCTTGCCCGGCGTGAGCACACGGGCGCCTATTTCCCGAGCCAGATCTTCGAGTTTCATCTTCGACCTCGCGAGCAGGGTTTCGAGTTGCTTGACCATCGGCGCGATCTCGCCGCCGTTGGCCTGCGGTTCATCGCGGCTGCCGAGGCGCGCGAAGTAGGCGGCAGACTCCAGGGCCGCCGTGATGTCCATGTACTCGACGAAGATGTCGTTGGGCAGGTGAAGAGGCACCGGAGCGAAGCTGATGAGGCTCTTCACGCCCGCCCGCACGAGCGTGTCGGCGGAGTCTTGCGCGGCGGCCCCCGGCACGGCGAGCACGGCGATCTCTATGCCCAGGTCGCGCACCAGGCTCTCCATGCGCGAGACGGCGAAACAGCGGCAGCCGTGGATCGTGGTGTCGGTGAGTGTCTCGTCGACGTCGAAGGCCGCGACGATGGCCACCGAGGGGCTTTTGCCGGCGAAGTGCGAGAGCACCGCGCGCCCCAGGTTGCCCACGCCGACGAGCGCGACCTCTTGCCGCACCGGACCGTCGAGGAAGCTGCCGATGCTCCTGATGCAGGCAGCGACGTCGTAGCCCTTGTTGGGGCTGCCGGAGTAGCCGATCACCATGAGGTCGCGGCGCACCTGGGCGGCGCTCACCACGGCGTGGCGGGCGAGCTGGTGTGAGTAGATGCTCTGTATGCCCTCGTCGCGTAGCGACGCGAGAAGCCGGCGGTAGCGGCTCATGCGCGACACTGTCTTGCGAGATACCACGTCGCCTCCGGCTCCGGCTGAGGAACGATGTGCAGCGCTGGCTAGTTCGTTACAGAACAAACGCTGTGAAATCTGTCACGATTCTCCCGCTCGAGGGGTCTCGTGTCAACCGCGTTAAAGGTGGACAAGATGGCCAAACGAGGCCCGTTAGACGGGTCGCGCGCGCGACCCTTGGCACGTACGTCCGGCACGCCGTCTGCTACTATCGCTGCGACAGTGAAGGAGAGCAGCGGCGCGCGACGGCAACCGTCGGGAGTCGCTCTGGTCGCCTTCAGCCGGCCACGCCATTCACCGCCGCCGCGCTGTCTCAGAGCCTTAGCACGGTCTTCTTCTGGAGGTTCGTCCATGACGCAAGCGATCACCCACAAGCCCGCACACATGCAGCACATGCCGCACTTCCTCGCGCCGGTCGCGCCGATCGTGGTCGACCATGCCGCAGGCAGCTGGATCTACGACACGGACGGCGGCAAATGGCTCGACTTCGTGGTCGGCATCGCCGTGGTCAACACCGGGCACTGCCACCCCAAGGTGGTCAAAGCCGTGCAAGAGCAGGCCGCCAAGGTGCCGCACGCGCAGATGAACATCTACCGGCACCAGCCAATGCTGGACCTCAGCGCCAAGCTCGTGGAGATTCTTCCTGAGGGCATGGATCAGGTGATGTACGGCAACTCGGGTGCCGAGGCGGTGGAGAACGCCGTGAAGCTGGCCAAGCAGGCCACCCGGCGTCCGGGCATCATCGCCTTCCACGGCGCGTTCCACGGTCGCACGCATCTCACCATGGCGCTCACCGACTCGGCAGTGCACTATCGCGGTCATCACGAGCCCCTGACCGGCGGTATCTACCACGCGAAGTACTGCTATCCGTACCGCACGCCGGCCAGCGAAGACCCCACTGAGTTTGCCCTCGACGACGTGCGCCGCGTGTTGCGCTCCGAGATCTACGGCGACGACGTGGCGGCCATCATCGTCGAGCCCATCCAGGGCGAGGGCGGCTTCATCGTCCCCACCAAGGAGTTCATGCAGGGGCTGCGCGCCATCGCCGACGAGATCGGCTGCATGCTCATCATGGACGAGATCCAGGCCGGCATGGGACGCACCGGCACGTGGTTCTGCCACGAGCATTACGGCGTGAAGCCCGACATCATCACCATCGCCAAGGGCATCGGCAGCGGCTACCCGCTGGCCGCCATCGCGGCCCGTGCCGAGCTGTGGGACAGGTGCCTGCCGGGCTCCATGGGCGGCACCTTCGGCGGCAACGCCGTGGCCTGCGCCGCCGGCATCGCGACCATAGAAGCGATGGCCGAAGATGGCATGCTCGCCAACGCCACCCGCCAGGGCGAGAAGCTCATGAAGTTCTTCGCCGCCAAGCAGGCCGAGTTCCCGGTGATCGGCGAGGTTCGCGGCAAGGGCCTCATGTGCGCCATCGAGTGCGTGCTGCCGGGCAGCAAGAACCCCAACGCGGCCGCGGCCAAAAAGTTCATCGCCGAGGCCTCCAAGCGTCACCTGATCCTCATGGGGGCCGGCTCGCTCGGCAACTGCGTGCGCTTCCTGCCGCCGCTGAACATCCCGGACGCCGACATGGACGTGGCCCTCAACGTGTTCGACGAGTGCGCCAGGGTGGCGTTCGCCTGATCACAGACAGACTTCGCCAGTACCGAGGTCGCACCGGGCCGGGGCGCCGTAGGCGCCCCGGCCCGATCTCGTGAGGCGGCTGCGTGCTACACTTTCGCGCGTGAACACTGCCGAGCCATCAACGCCCCGCTTCACCACCCAGGTGCGCGTGCGCTACGCCGAGACGGACGCCGCCGGCGTTGTGTACTACGCCAACTACCTCACCTACTTTGAGGTCGTGCGTGTGGAGCTGCTGCGCGCTCTGGGCCGCCCCATCACGGAGATCGAGACCCAAGGGGTGCTCCTGCCGGTGGTGGAGGCGCGCCTCAAGTACATCCGTCCGGCGCGCCTCGACGACCTGCTCGATATCTCGGTGAGCGTGGAATCGATCGGCCCGGCGTCATTTGCTTTCGACTACGAGGTCACTCGGGACGGGCTCCTGCTGGTCATCGGCTGGACTCGCCTGGCCGTGTGCGAACGCGACAGCGGTCGGGCCATTCCCATTCCGGCTTGGCTGCGCGACCTGTTTGGGCGCGTCCCACAGACGGTAGAGAACCGCTGATGAGCATCACTCCGCAGCCCCCCGACTGGCCGCCGCCAGAGTCACCGGAGCCTCCCGCTGGGGACGAGTTACCCCCGGATTTCGAGACTCATATGCCCGCGGATCTGGAGGTCAAGCACTGCTACCGGCACCCCGACCGGGAGACCGGCGTGTCGTGCAGTAATTGCGGGCGGCCCATCTGTCACGAATGCATGATCCCGGCGGCCGTGGGTTTCCGCTGCCCGGAGTGCGTGCGCGAGCAGCGTCTCGGCGCGGCCCGGGCCAGGGTAGTCACCCGCGGGCAGATCCGCAACCGCTGGGGCGCCGCCGGCGCGGTGAGAGGCGGCGCGGCGCCGGCTACCAGGGTGCTGGTGGCCATCAATACCATCGTGTTCCTGGTGGAGCTCGTAACCGGCTATTCCACGCTCTTCGGCGGCAGCCGCGCCGGCTCGACCGTCGACCTCGGCGGGCTGGCGCCCATCCAGGTTCTCCAGCAGCACGAGTACTGGCGCATGTTCACCAGCATGTTCCTGCACAACGGCATCTTGCACATCGGCCTCAACATGTGGGCCTTGTGGGTGATCGGCAACTACCTGGAGAGGGTCATCGGCCGCGGCAGGTTTCTCGTCGTGTACTTCGTGGCCGGCTTCGCCGGGTCGGTGCTCATCCTGCTGGTAGCGCCTCTGGACGTCACCAACGTGGGCGCCTCCGGGGCGATCTTCGGCTTGTTCGGCGCCCTCGCCCTGCACGCGTTCCTCAACCGGGGCCGCGACCTTCAGTCGCGCGCCGTGCTCGGCAACATGGTCTTTCTGATCGTGCTCAACCTGGCCTTCTCGTTCACTGGCGGAATCTCCTGGCAGGCGCACATCGGCGGCCTCGTCGGCGGCACGGCGATCGATGCTGGCGTTCGCATTGGGCGGGCGGGCGCGCGCCCGAGGAGGGTTAGCGACGGGCGCGGTCGTAGGAGTGCTCGTCATCGTCGCGATCCTCATCGTGCTCACGTGGTGGCGCGTGACGACCTTCATCGCCTGACGCGCACGGTCGTATTCCTCAAGCGACGCCCCGGAGAGATGCCGTGACGCAACCGCCGCTCGTGGCCCCGGGCGCCGGCCTGGTGCCGGCCGCGGAGGTCGCGGCTCGTCTGGCCGGGCTGCAGGCTGAGCGTCGCCCGGAGGGGCATAGTAGTAGTAGCGCGCGGCATGACGCCGCCCCAACGCGTCAGAGCAGGAGGAGATGTGGAGGAGCTCGTCGGCGACGTGTGGATCCATCGCATCAACGCAGAAGGCTTCCCGACGGCGACTGCAGTGGTGTTCACGCGCGCCCGGACCTTCGTCGTCGATACCCTCATGCGCCCGCAGGACATGAACCCGGTGCTGGACCTGCTGCTCGATCGCGCGGGGCCCCGCCACACCGTCGTCGTAAACACTCACCACCACTGGGACCACGTATACGGTAACGCGGCGTTTCCTGGCGACGACATCGTTTCGCAGCGTGCCTGCCCGCGTCTCATCCAGGCACAGGTCGGCACCGCCGACGAGTCCATACCGCTGCCGCCGCGCGAAGGGGTTCCGCTGCCCAACATCACCTTCGGCGACCGGCTCACGTTCGCCGACGACGAGGAGACGGTGCATCTCATCCACACCCCAGGGCACAGCGAAGACTCCATCGTCGTGTTCCTCGCGAAGGCCCGGGTGCTGCTCGGCGGCGACACGGTGGAGTGGCCACTGCCCAACTTCGCCCAGCGCGACGGCACTGCCTCCTGGGTGCGCAGCCTGCGCCAGCTCAAACAGCTGCCGGTCGACCTCATCGTGCCCAGTCACGGGCCGGCCATGGGCAAGGCCATCATCGACGCCAACGAGCGCTATGTCGTGGGCGTGTACGAGGCGGTCGGCGCAGCCAAGCGCGTGGGGGTGGGCCGCAACGATCTGGATCTGCCAGCGGAGCGCTTCTGCGACGACGTCTCGCTGGTGGACGAAGTCTACGCCGAGACCCATCGCCAGAACCTCATCTGGGTGTGGGACGAGATCTAAGAGCCTAAGTCCCGGCGCCCAAAGTGGACATAGTCTTCCAATTAGGATAAAAAGAAGAGCGTGAAGCTCTCCACGCAAGCCGACTACGCCGTGCGCGCCGTGTTCGAGTTGGCGTGCCGCGGCCCCGGCGCCGTACTGCACACGTGCGATATCGCTGTGGCTCAGCACATCCCCAGCAGCGGTCTCGCCAAAGTGGTGCAAGAGCTGGCGCGCGCCGGCCTGGTACGCACGCTACGCGGTCAGCGGGGCGGCGTCATGTTGGCCCGTCCCGCGACGGGCATCAGTGTGCGCGAGGTGTACGAGGCGGTGGAGGGGCCTATCTTGCTTTGTCGGTGTCGCCGGCGGGTAGAGCCCTGCGGCGACAATGCCTGCGACACCCATGAGTTCTGGAGTGGTGTCGAGATGCTCCTCACCGAGGAGCTGGAGTCTGTGACGTTCGCGGCCCTGGCCGATTCCCGGCGACGCGCGCCTGGTGCAGGTGGCCGCCCGCTAACCTCGGGGAGGTGATCAGTAATGACAGAGATCCTGGAGCAGGTTGAGAAGGCGCTTGGTGACATCCGTCCCGCCCTCCAGGCGGACGGTGGCGATATCGAGCTCGTCGGCGTGAAGGACGGCACCGTCCAAGTGCGCCTCCTCGGCGCCTGTGGCGGCTGCCCTATGTCGCAGCTCACGCTCACCAACGGAGTGGAGCGGCATCTTAAGAACGTGGTGCCCGGCGTGGAGCGTGTAGAGAACCTCGCCATGTAGAGGCGCGGAGTTGAAGCTGGCGGCCGCCGGCGGCCGGTCTTGCAGACCGGCCGCCGGCGGCCGGTCTCATAGGCGGTTGCGCGGCCCGGCGGCCTCCAAGCCGGCGTGCGTAGTGCGGGTGCCTGGTACTAACAATTGGGGGATATAATGCACACTCTCCGCGAATACCGGCTCGGGCACGCGCCGCTCGGGCCGCGGGAAGAGAGGCGGTATGCGAGGTAGCGACGAACACCCCCCTGCCGAGGAGTATCACCAGCGGCAGGTAGTCAAGCACGCCACCGCGGCGGCCCTCGAGGAGTTCGCCACAGATGCGTCCGCGGCGGCCTCGGCAGCCGACGCCGATCTGCGCGACCCCGCCCTTTATATCAACCGCGAGCTGAGCATGCTGGACTTCTTCGAGCGCGTGCTCGACGAGGCCCGCGACAAAGAGAACCCGCTGCTCGAGAGGCTCAAGTTCGTCGGCATCGTGGGCTCTATCCTTGGCGAGTTCTTCATGGTGCGAATCGCCGGATTGCGGCAGCAGGTGGAGGCCGGCGTCACCGACACCTCGGCCGACGGGTTTGCGCCGCAGCAGCTTGTCCCGCTGGTACGCGGCCGCGCCTGGGACCTGATGAAAGCCTCCCGTCAGACCTTCAGCGACCTCCTGCCCGAGCTTGACGCGGCGGGCATTCACCTGATGAATTACGAGAAGCTGAGTCGCGTCCAGAAAGCCTCTCTCACGAAGTACTTCGAGGAGAGGGTCTTCCCGGTGCTCACCCCCCTGGCGTTCGATCCGGGCGGCCGTTCCCGCACATCTCCAATATGAGCCACAACCTCGCCGTTCTGGTGCGCGACCAAACCGGCGAGCAGCGCTTCGCACGCGTGAAGGTGCCGGGGTCTCTGCCGCGCCTCGTGGAGGTGCCGGCGGCGGACGTCGCGCCGGGCGCGAGCTGCGACAACGAGCACTGGTTCACCTGGCTCGAGCAGGTGATCGCGGCGGATCTCAGGCGCTGTTCCCGGGCCTCGAGGTAGTGGAGTCGAGCTCGTTCAGGGTCACGCGTGACGCCGAGCTGGCCATCCAGGAGCTGGAGGCCGACGACCTGCTGGAGACCATCGAGCGCTTCGTGCGACGTCGTCGCTTCGGCTCGGTGATCCGCGTCACCACCTCTGTGACCATGCCGGAGCACATCCGCGGCATCCTCAAGGAGACCCTCGAGCTCGAAGACCACGATCTCTACGCGGTCGAATCGCCCCTGGGCCGAGGAGCCTCGGGACGCCGGCCAGATCGATTGCCCCGACCTCGAGTATCAGCCGCTCGTGCAGTCAGTGCCGTCGGCTCTCGCCGACGTGGAAGGGTCAAGATCTTCGCCGCCATTCGCCAGCGCGACATCCTGCTCCATCACCCCTACGACTCGTTCGACCCCGTGGTGCAGTTCGTCACTGCGGCGGCCGCAGACCCCGACGTGATGGCCATCAAGACGACCCTTTACCGCGTAGGCCGCAACGCTCCGGTGGTCGACGCGCTCATGGAGGCGGCCGCCAACGGCAAAGAGGTGGCCGCGCTCGTCGAGCTCAAGGCGCGCTTCGACGAAGAGAGCAACATCGGATGGGCCAAGGCGCTGGAGCGCGAGGGCGTGCACGTCGTGTACGGGCTGGTGGGCCTCAAGACCCATTCCAAGATCATGCTGGTGGTGCGCCGCGAGGGCGACCGCATCCGCCGCTACATGCACCTGGGCACGGGCAACTACAACAGCGTTACCACTAAACAGTACACGGACCTGGGATACCTCACCTGTGACGAAGACCTCGGCGCCGATGCCTCGGTGGTGTTCAACGCTCTCACCGGCTACGCCACCGGCGGCGAGTACCGCAAGCTCCTGGTGGCGCCGGCCACCATGCGGCGCGGCCTGAGGAGCGCATCGACCGCGAGATCGCGCACGCCCAGCGCGGCGCAGAGGCCCATCTCATCTTCAAGATGAACTCGCTGGTGGACAAGCCGATGATTCGCCGTCTATACCGCGCATCTCAGGCGGGTGTGAAGGTGGAGCTCAATGTGCGCGGCATGTGCTGCCTGCGGCCCGGCGTGCCCGGTGTGAGCGACAACATCACCGAGCGCAGCATCGTGGGACGTTTTCTCGAGCACAGCCGGATCTCTGGTTCCGCAACGGCGGCGATGAAGAGGTGCCGCTGGGCAGCGCAGACCTGATGCCGCGCAACCTGAATCGAAGGGTGGAGATCCTCTTTCCTGTACGCGACGGCGGCGTCTTGCGACGCCTGCGCGAAGAGGTGCTGGGCACCTACCTGGCCGACAACATGAAGGCGCGGATCCTCAAGGCCGACGGCACTTGGGAGCACATCTGGCCGGGCGACGGCGACGAACCGCTGAACAGCCAGGAGTGGTTGTGGGCCAGGCGCGCGAGGCGGTGCGCAAGAGAGGCGAGGAATGATCCAGGAGGTCTACTTCCTGCGACACGGCAAGGCAT
>CAWKEZ010000059.1:0-8606 GCA_963848545.1 uncultured Thermoleophilia bacterium | reverse complement strand
GTGTACACACCATCCAAGGACGTTCTTGTTCACGCTCAGTACGCCGTGAATCCGGAAGAGCTCGACAGGACATCCGTGGAGCTGCCTCAAGAGCTGTATCTGCGCGAGTTCGCGCCACTGGACGTGAACGACCACGCCGCGGTGTTAGAGTTCTGCAGAAAGTACGGACCTATTGGAGCTGAGGACCTCTCCGACCTACCTCCACAGGTCACTCACCATTCACGTCCGCTTCCTGGGCTGAGCGTGCCGCACCCCTGGGACGCCCTGCAGGCAGCGGCCGCTAGCAGGATCACCTGGGATGAAGCCAGGGCGAGGCTGGGCGAGGCGCGTCTGGCGCTGCCGTTTGCTGACGATATCGACGCTGTCGCAAGAGTGCAGACCTTCGCCTCGGTGGCACTCCATCACGCCGTCCTCCGCGACGTGATCTCGCTGTGGCGCTTCCTTGGAGACAAGTTTACGCTCGACGAGCTTGGCTCCGGCTGGAGAACGAGTGTGGAGAGCGGTTGGTGCATGCCTCGGGAGGCTTGGGGCAGCTACCCGGCACGCGAAGTGTGGGAAGGCGTCGAGTACGAATACACGGTGCCGGCGATCGATCCCAAGGAAGCGGCTGCACGCCTCCTCGCCGTAGGAGTGAGCTCGGCACTCTCGCCGTTCCACGTGCGTGTGGAGCTTGAGCACTGGCTTGCCAATGGGTACCGGATGCCGGACTTGCCTTACACGCCAATAGCGAACGTCTACCAGCTCATGTGCCTCCAACTCGCGAACCACATCGCCGAGGGCGCGCACTACAAGAGATGTGCCGCCGACGACTGCGACAATCTGTTCGTGAGAACCGAGGGTTACTCGATCGCCGGCCAGAACAAGCTGCACGGCAACACCCATTGCAGCATTCGCTGCGCTGATCGCCATCGCCAGCAGCAGTACCGGCACCGCAAGGTGGCCAAAAAGGCCGCCGACCCTGGACCCTCCCGCAAGAGCGGTCAGCCATAAACACCACGACAAAGGAGGAGCCCATGGCCAAGACACCCGAGAAGAAGCTGCCCGGCATGAAGGGAGGGATAAGACGCCCCCGCGGTCCAAACGGCACGTGGTCGTTCGTGATCGACATGGGCATCCAGGACGCCCAACGTTGCACGGCTTGCGGCAGGCGCGAGTGGGCTCGCCCCGAGCATTTCGAGGCCTGTCCGTCCTGCCGCAGCGAGATGCGCGACACGCACGAACGCCGGCAGGTAGTCAGCGGTGGCTTTGCGACGCAGAAGGACGCCACATACGAACGCGCAAAGGCCATCAACAAGCTGGGCAAGGGCAGCTACCGCCCGCCTGAGCGCATGACCCTGGCCACTTACCTGCGAGACCGATGGCTGCCGAAGGCCGAAAAGGAGGACCTAAAGCAAACGACGCTCGATGGGTACCGACGCAACGTGCGCGAGCACCTCATTGGCCCACGCTCCAAGCCCTTCACGCTGGGTTTGATCGAGCTGCGAAAGTTGGGCCTCGAGGCGATCCGCGAGCACTACGACATGCTTGGCAAGGGCTACCCTGTCGAGCGCAAGGGCAAGCTCGTGGAACGCAAAGGCATGGGCATCGAATCGCGGCGGCGGGTGCATGCGACTCTACACAGGGCGCTGAACGACGCCGTGGAGCTCGGCTACCTCGAGCACAACCCCGCTTGGCGGGCAGCCAAGAACCTGAAGGCCGAGCCGCACGATCTCGAAGGTCTGGACGGCCGACGAACTGTCGACCTTCTTCGACGCGACGGAGGGGAGCGACCTCTACCCCATCTTCCATGTGCTCGCAATGACCGGCATGCGCCGCGGCGAGGGCCTGGGGCTGCAGTGGGGCGACGTCGACCTGGATGGCGCAACGCTCACCGTCCGGCGCTCGCGCGTGCCAGTCGTCGGCGGCGAGGTAGTCGAGTCAACCCCCAAGTCGCGCAAGTTCCGCACCGTCGACCTGGATCCCGGCACGGTGGCCGTGTTGCGCGGGCTGCGCGATGGCCGCAAGGTCGTTCCACTTGACGACAGTCGCTCCTATGTGTTCGTCAACGAAGCCGGAGCGCCGCTGGGGCCAAACACCGTGTCGTATCGCTTCAGCCTTGCTGCCAGGGCGGCCGGCCTGCGGCACATACCGCTGCACGGCCTGCGGCACACGCACGCTTCCCTGGCGATCGACGCCGGTGTGCCCATCCCCGTAATCTCAAAGCGGCTCGGCCACGCCAACGCTACGATCACCATGAACGTCTACGCACACGCCCTGCGCGGCACTCAGGCGGAAGCCGCCTGCATGGTCGCCGGGCTCCTCGGAGCCGTCTCGAAGTAGCGATGTTGGCAGACTGTTGGCAGAGGGCTCACGAGTGGGGTTCGCGGCTTCGCCAGAATGCGCCTGCACGCAGGTGTTTTGTGGTGGCGAGGGACAGAATTGAACTGTCGACACCGCGATTTTCAGTCGCGTGCTCTACCAACTGAGCTACCTCGCCACAGGAGAAAGAAGGTGCCCGGAAGGAGCCGCCCCATGCTATCGGTGAGGCTATGACCGGTCAACCGGCCGTCCGGCCCGCGCGAAGAGCTCGGCGCGCAGCGGCGCAGAGGGGCACAGACGGGAGCGCCGGTGTCTCCGGCGACAGCGGCGGCTCCGCTGGCGGCTCGGCCACGCATGCGGCCACCCCGGCCACAAGAGCGGGCGCGGCGGGTGGCCGTAGGGCCACCCGCCGCGCCCGCTCGCACAGTGGCGAGACCGTCTGCTGTGCGACTACTTCACGAGGAACGGGATGACGAGCAGGGCCACGATGTTGATGACCTTGATCATC
The DNA here is from genome assembly GCA_963848545.1 of uncultured Thermoleophilia bacterium. Classification (GTDB taxonomy): domain Bacteria; phylum Actinomycetota; class Thermoleophilia; order UBA2241; family UBA2241; genus CAIXSE01. Next base: position 5,800 of record CAWKEZ010000059.1, on the reverse strand, counting down.
GGGTTGATGGCCGGGCCCGCCGTGTCTTTGTAGGGGTCGCCGACCGTGTCGCCGGTGACTGCCGCAGCGTGGGCGTCTGAACCCTTGCCGCCGTAGGCGCCGTCTTCGATGAGCTTCTTGGCGTTGTCCCAGGCGCCACCGCCGCTGGTCATGGAGATCGCCAGGAACAGGCCGGTGATGATGGAGCCCATGAGCACCCCACCGAGCACCAGGTACGCCTTGTTCCAGAAGACCAGCGTGACGATGATCGGCGTGAGCACAGGGATCGCGGCCGGAAGCATCATCTCGCGGATCGCCGACTTGGTGACGATGTCGACGGCCCTGCCGTACTCAGGCTTATCGGTGCCCTTCATGATCCCGGGGATCTCGCGGAACTGGCGGCGCACCTCCTCGACCACCTTGCCGCCGGCGCGCCCGACCGCCTGCATGCAAAGCGACGCGAACAGATACGGCAGCAGGCCGCCGATGAGCAGGCCTACCAGCACCCAGGGTTCGTTGACCTTGAACTGGTTGACGACTCCGGGGCCGAAGCTGCCCTTGAGATCGTTGGTGTACGACACGAAGAGGATGAGGGCGGCGAAGCCGGCCGAACCGATGGCGTAGCCCTTGGTGATGGCCTTGGTGGTGTTGCCCACTGCGTCGAGTGGATCGGTGGTGTTGCGCACCTCTTCGGGCAGGTTGGCCATCTCGGCGATGCCGCCGGCGTTGTCGGTGATAGGACCGTAGGCGTCGATAGCGACGATGATCCCGGTCATCGAGAGCATGGCCATGACGGCCACGGCGATGCCGTACAGACCGGCGGTGCCGCCGCCCGCGGCGGTGTAGCTGGCCAGGATTCCGGCGGCGATCACGAGCACCGGCAGGGCGGTGGACTGCATCGACACGGCGAGGCCCTGGATGATGTTGGTGGCATGGCCGGTGACGCTCGCCTTGGCGATGCTCTTGACCGGGTTGTAGCGAGTCGCCGTGAAGTACTCGGTGATGACCACGATGAGCGCCGTTACGACGATACCGCTGACCGCGCAGAGGAACAGCCGCCCCACAGTGGGGATACCGGCGAGGCGGTACTTCTGGGCCCCGAGCATCCAGTTGGTGAGCGGGTAGAACAGGATGATCGCAATAACGGCGGCGACCGCGAGACCTTTGTACAGGGCGTTCATGATGTTCTTGCCGCCGCCGAGGCGCACGAAGAACGTGCCGATGATGGAGGCGATGATGGAGGCGCCGCCGATCACCAGCGGGTATGTTACCGCGGCCGTGACGTGCGGCCAGAACAGGTAGGCGAGCAGCATGGCTGCCACCGCCGTGACCGCGTAGGTTTCGAAGAGGTCGGCGGCCATGCCGGCGCAGTCGCCGACGTTGTCGCCGACGTTATCGGCGATGACGGCCGGGTTGCGCGGGTCGTCTTCGGGAATACCGGCCTCGACCTTGCCCACGAGGTCGGCACCCACGTCGGCGGCCTTGGTATAGATACCGCCGCCCACCCGGGCGAAGACGCTGATGAGGCTGCCGCCAAAGCCGAGACCGATCATTGCACGCACGGCGTGCTCCGACCAGAAGTGGGTGCCCAGCCAGTAGTACACGGCCACGCCGAACAGCGCCAGGCCCACCACCAGCAGGCCGGTGACAGACCCGCCGCGGAAGGCGACCGAGAGGGCCGGACCTAGGCCCTTCTTGGCCGATTCGGCGGTGCGTACCGTTAACACGCACGCTGACCATCATGCCGATGAAGCCGGCGGCCGCCGAAAGGCAGGCGCCGATGACGAAGCCCGCGGCCGTCTCCCAACCGAGGCCCCAGCCCTGCTTGGCGCCGAGCGCGACACCGATGATGACGAACACGACGATGCCGACCATGGCGATGGTGCGGTACTGACGCCCGAGGTACGCCTTGGCGCCCTCCTGGACGGCCCCCGCGACCTCGCGCATCTTCTCGTCCCCGGCTGGCAGCGCCATCAGCCAGCGAATCAGCAGCACCCCGTACACCACAGCTACGATGGCGCAGATCACGGCGATGAGCACCGCGTTGTTGGAGAAGAACGAACTCACGTGTCACGGCTCCTTTCTTGGGTCCACCTAGCTCGCGGGCAGCCCACTCTCGGGCGCACGCCGCTCGCCCATCGGCCGGCAGCGCGTCAGTGCAGGTACTTGCCGATTAGCAGCTGGAGCTTGTCTCTGGTCGCCTGCGGAATGAGCTCGGCGGGCGTGTTGATGGCGAACTCCACGGCGTGGCGGCAGCCGCAATCACGATCCTGGTCGAGCGCCACGACTACGCGCCGCACAATCGCCTGCGCGGTCTCGACGTTGCGCGCCACGTTGCCGAGCACCTGCTCGAGCGACACGTCCTCGGCCGATTCGTACCACACGTCGTAGTCGGTGACCATGGCCATGGTGGCGTAACAGAGCTCGGCCTCGCGGGCCAGCTTGGCTTCTTGCAGGTTGGTCATGCCGATGACGTCGAAGCCGAGCTGACGGTACACGTTGCTCTCGGCGCGCGTAGAGAACTGCGGGCCCTCGATGCATACGTAGGTGCCGCCCCGGTGCACGCTCGCGCCGGCCGCACGGCCGTGCTCCGCGAGGAGCTCGCTCACGTACGGGCAGAACGGGTCGGCGAAGCTCATGTGCACGACCACGCCGTCGCCGAAGAAGGTGCTGGGCCGCGCCTTGGTACGGTCGAAGAGCTGATCGGGCACCACCACGTCGAGCGGCTTGAGCTCTTCGCGTAGACTGCCCACGGCGCTTGCCGAGAGCACGTACCGTACGCCCAGCGCCTTCATCCCCCAGACGTTCGCGCGGTAGTTAACTTCGCCGGGAAGAATGCGGTGTCCACGCGCGTGGCGAGGGAGAAACGCTACCGAAACGCCGTCGATCTCGCCCAGAAAGAACGAGTCGCTGGGAGCGCCGAACGGCGTGTCGACGACCACTTCACGAGCGTTGTCGAGCAACTCGTAAAAGCCCGATCCGCCGATGACACCGACCTTCGCTGAGTCACTAAGTGCAGCCACCAATCCCTCCATTCCCTTGGTGCGCCGCGCGAAGTATACAGGGCAACGAGAAACGCACAAGTCTGCCGTCCTTCCGTCCGCTGTATGGACATGCCGTCCGCATTTCGAGACGTCGATGGTCGTCCCCGGCGAAGTCGTCACGCCCACCACGACCTGTTTTCGCCGACGCGATAGATGCCCACAGGTATACTGTCTCATCATCATTTGCGCCGCCTGTGTATTCCGCGCGAGGCGTGGCCCTGCCGCGCCAGCGCGGCCCACATCGCTTTCGCACAAAGGAGCAGCGAGGTGCCCAAGAACAAAGTAGTGCCCATCGCGCAGGCCATGGCTCACGTACGCAGCGGCATGAGCATCGCGGTCGGCGGCTTCATCGGCCAGGGCGACCCGCTCACACTCATCGACTACTTGAAGACGATGGACGTGAGCGACCTCACGATCTACGAGAACGACGCCGGCTACCGCGAGCGCGGTACGGTCGAGCTCGTCAAGCAGGGCAAGGTGAAGAAGATCGTGGCGAGCCATGTGGGCACCACCCCCGAGATCGGCAAGGCGATGAACGAAGGGCGCCTCGAGGTGGAGCCCACCCCCCAGGGCACGCTGGCCGAGATGATGCGCTGCGGCGGCGCCGGGCTGGGCGGCTTTCTCACGCCCACCGGCGTGGGCACCGTGGCCGCGGAGGGCAAGCAGCTCATCGTGCTGAGCGGCCGCACCTACATCCTCGTGCCCGCGCTCAAGTGCGATATCGCCATCGTGCGCGCCCACGCCGGCGACACCTGGGGCAACCTCATCTACCGCGGCACCTCGCGCAACTTCAACGTGCCCGCCGCGATGTGCGCCGAGTACGTCATCGCCGAGGTCGAGAACCTCTACGTGATGGGCGAGCTCGACCCCAACGCTATCCACACCTCGGGCATCTTCGTCGATGCGGTGGTGCGCGCCAACGTCGAGTATTGCACGCTGCGGGAGGAGGCCTTCAATGGCTGACGACGCCAAGCTCACGATCGCCGCGCGTGCCGGGCGTGACCTCAAGGACGGCCAGATCATCAACCTGGGCATCGGCCTACCGACCCTGATCGCCAACTACGTGCCCGAGGGCGTCGACATCGTCATCCAGACCGAGAACGGCGGCATCGGCGTCGGCCCGAGCCCCGAGGCCGGCTGCGAGGACCGCGACCGCGCCAACGCCGGCAACCAGCCCATCACCCTCATCCCGGGGGGCAGCTACTTCGACTCCGCCACCTCGTTCGCCATGATCCGCGGCGGTCACGTGGACGCCACCTTCCTGGGCACCTTGCAGGTCGACGAGCAGGGCAACATCGCGAACTGGATCGTGCCCGGTAAGATGCTCGCCGGCATGGGCGGTGCCATGGACCTCGTGACCGGCGCCAAGACCGTCTACATCGTCACCGAGCATTGCTCGAAGGACGGCGCTGCGAAGCTCATGAAACAGTGCAGCTTCCCCCTCACTGGCGCCGGCGAGGCCGACGTGATCATCACCGAGCGCGCCCTCTTCCGCCGCGCACCCGAGACGGGCTGGGTGCTCGAGGAGGTGGCCGCCGGCTACACGCTCTCCGACATCGCCGCCTGCACCGAGCTCGCCTACACGGTCGCCGAGGACGTGAAGCTGGAGGCGTTCGGGGGGAGCTGAGGGCCGCTCGGCGGCTCGGCCGGCGCATCTACGACGAACGTACCGCGCCACGTCCTTCCCTGGCGCGAACCGCTATCGTTGTCGGGAGGTCGGAAGAAGACGGCGAACGGTCAGATCTCGGCGATGACGGCCGCCAGGCCACGACTGAAATCGTTGCCGGCGATCGTGGGCCACACCTCGGGAAACGCCAGAATCAGGCGCTCCATCTCCTCCTGGCGAGCCACCAGGTAGCGGGCCGCGCCCGGCGCGACGATCACCTCGAGCGGCCCGGGAAGCGCGTGCCCGCTGTGACGCCATGTTCCCCAGGTGAGGTAGTCGCGCAAGATCCCGCTGGTGACGACCGCGTCTTGCAGGTCGCCGAGGTGATCCTGCATACCCTTTACGGCCTTGATCAAGGGCCGAGCACCTGGCCCGAGAACGTCCTCGAAGAACTCCAGCGTGTACCTCAGCCCCTTGCTGGCCTTGCGCAGGGCGTGGAAGCGCGGCAGCGGAGTCTCGAGGCCTCCGAGCTGGCCCTCGAACGACCACACCACGGCCATGTCTTTGTACAGCACTCCGGGGAGCACCTGGGCCACGCGTTCCGGCCGGGGTCCCGAGGCATGCGCCGCCAGGTTCTCGGGGGGCCCGTCGAGAAGTTCCATTGCGGTCTCGACGAAGTGACGATACCGGCGTCCGTCCAGGTAGGAGACGAGCTGCTCCCGGCGCAGATCGCGCTCCACGTGCCAAGCCGCGAGAAGACCGTCGAGGTCTGCGGCGTGCGCGTCGAGCAGAGTGTCGAGATACGCCCTAGTCTTGAGCAGAAACACGTCCAGGTCGCGCACCGCGCCCAGCGTACGCCCGGTGCGACGCAGGCCCTTGAGCAGCGGGCGCATGACGTCGGGATCGAGGTAGTCGCCAAACACCCTCAGGGCCATGCGCATGCGGCGTGTGGAGACCCGCATGTCATGAAGTGCCTCAGGATCCTCTCCGAGTCGCGTGCCCTCCTCGTGCTCCAGCATGCGCTCGAGGTGGAAGCGCAACGTTTTGCGCGCCGCCTCTGTCATCGTGTCCGAGGCCAGCACCGACGGGCGCTTTCCGGCATGCGCGGAGGCCGCGGCTGAGGCCGGTGTGGCGTGCGGCGCGGCGAGCAACTCGGCGGGCGTGTCCGCGG
>CAWKEZ010000058.1:0-17544 GCA_963848545.1 uncultured Thermoleophilia bacterium | reverse complement strand
GTGGCGCCCCTTCGACATTCAGTTACGTATTGCTGTTTGGAGAGGGAAGGACGCAATCATGAAAGCAAATCCAATGGAACGGCCGCTGGCGGAAGTTGATCCGGACATCGCGCAGGCGATTGAGAATGAAGAACGCCGCCAGCACGAAGGTCTGGAGCTGATCGCCTCGGAGAATTTTGTCAGCGAGGCCGTGCTGGAAGCGGCCGGCTCTGTTTTCACCAACAAATACGCCGAGGGGTATCCCGGCAAGCGCTATTACGGTGGATGCGAATTCACCGACGTGGTGGAGAACCTGGCGCGCGACCGCGCCAAGCAGTTGTTCGGCGCCGAGCACGCCAACGTGCAGCCGCACTCCCGGTTCGACCCGCCAACATGGCCGCTTACGCCGCCGTGATCAAGCCCGGGGACACCGTTCTGGGCCGGAATTGAGCATCATCAAGGCGCGGGACCTCTGCGAGGCCATCGCGATCAGCAACGACAGCGTCATGGGCCTGCAGGCCGGGGTGTTCACCAACGACCTCAACAAGGCGCTCTACGCGGCCAAGCGGCTGGAGGTTGGCGGCGTGATGATCAATGAGGTCCCCACGTTCCGCGTGGACCACATGCCTTACGGCGGCGTGAAGGGTTCCGGGATCGGCCGGGAAGGTGAAGTATGCCATCAGGGAAATGACAGAGTTGAAGATGGTCGCCATTCGTGAACTAGATTGGCAGACCGGCGGGCCGCCGACTGACGCCTGCCTGCGCGAGCCGCTGGGGCCTTGAGCCCAGGTGGCTCGGACGGGCAGGCGGCCGGGAGCGTCGCGACTAAGCCAGCACGGCGCACGACGGCCGGGAGCCACGAGGAAAGGAGGTTTGCGACAAGTGAGTGACTTAGGAGGTGCGGCGCGCTAAGCGTCCCGCACGCGGTGCGTTTGCGCGCCGCACCACAGTCTGGGGCGGCGGGCCTTCGGGCCCGCCGCCCCTCTTGCGTACGTAATGCGGCGACCTTGGGGCCTCTTGAGCGGACCGTCGGCCCAAGGCCATGATGTACAGGTCGCGCCGTCTCCTTGGGACGGCGCGACCTTGCCACGGCGCCAAGAAGTCCTCCGAATGGCCTCTACTTCTCCGAGCGCCGCGTCTCTAAGGGTCCAGGGCCTATGAGAGCGGATGCCGGTAGGGTACAGCGGGAAACCGCCGTGTCTCCCAGTGTGGAAAGGAGAAGATATGCCCGCTTGCCGGCTCGCCCGCGGCGGGCATCTTCCCTCTCTCACGAATGCCGCCACCGCCCGGAGATGTGTGGGCACACAGAACGAGGCCGCCATCTCAGGCGCGCACGGCGGCGAAGCGAGGGGAGGGTACCGCAGCTTCTCAAACACCCCTGACGGACCATGCGGGAAGGAGCCAACCTGTGAAGAAACGCACGCTGCTCGGCCTAACGCTTATACTGGCGCTGGCGGCGCTGCTCGCCGTTCTCACGGTGGCGGCGGCCCAGCCGACGTCGCACAAGGCGGCTGCCGCCGAGCCTTACGGCTGGATCCTCCAGCTACGCAGCGCGAAGCACAACCAGGACATGACCTCTACGTTCTTTCGCTACTGGGCGCTGCACGGCGGTGGGCAGGTCACCTGGACCGATACGAGCGTGACGCCCTCCGTGATCTACAAAGGCATTCCGCTCTACCGCCTGGTAGGTCGTATTGACGACAACAATCCCAACACCTTCAACACCGTGCGGGCCGATAGAGGCAAGGGCTACGACGTCGTCATTCAGGGCATCGACGGCTACAGCGCTACCCTCACCAGTAAGCAGGTTGCCAAGCTCGGTAAGAGTCTACTTGTGGCCGACCGGGCCGACGGCATGCCGCTCTCCCTCGCCGACGTCAACCAGGCGACCGGCAGCGCCGCCCCGGAGTGGCCGCTCAAGCTCGTCAGCGGCGACCCCAGCGTGACCGGTAAAGTCAAGGTCTCCGGCATCGCCCGCATCAGCATCGTGCCGGCGCATGTCACCGTCGCCTCAACCAAGCCCTTCGGCTGGCTGCTGCAGCTGCGTAACACAATCCATCCGGCTTACAGCGCGGACGCCACCTACAAGGACTTCGGCAACTGGGCGTCAGCCAAGAAGTGGGCCGTGACCTGGACCGATACGAGCGTGACTCCCGAACGTGACCTACGTGGGTATGCCGCTCTACCGCCTCGTCGGCCGTATCGACGACAAGAACCCGAACACGTTCAACACCGCGCTCGCCGACGGCGCCGGCTACGACGTGGTCGTCACGGGTCTCGATGGCTTCGCCGCGACGTTCACCAGCGCTCAGGTGGCCGCCGAAGGCAACGCCCTGCTGCTCGCCTACCGCCAGGACGGCCAGCCTCTGGTGTTCGGCACCACCAAGGCCAAGAACGGCACCTACTCCTACACACCTGTGTGGCCGCTCAAGGTCGTCTCAAGCGATACGACCATCACCGGCAAGATGAAGCCGAGCGGTGTGGCGCGCATCAGCATCGTCCCGGTGCCCGCGCCTTCTCCGTCGGGCTCGGCGTCTCCGTCGGCCGCCCCGCGGCAGGCAGCGGCGCCCTTTTGAGGCTCGCGCGGCGGTGCCCGCGGGCGGCTGGACGCTTACGCTGATAGGCAAGCGCACGGAGGTACTGCCGATCGGGAGGGTGCCGGCCACGGTCTCGTGGGACGGCACCAAGGCGGGGAACATCAACCCGCAGCTGCGCTATGTCTACCAGGGCCAGACGCTGTACAAGCTCATCGGCCTGGTCGACGACAACAAGGCGGGCTTCAACGTGGCGCTCGCCAAGAAGGGGTACACCATCCAGTTCATCTGCCTCGACGGCTACAAGCCGACGATCAGCAGCAAGCGCATCATCGGCAAGACGCAGTGGATCATCGCCAAGAAGAAGGCCGGTAAGCTGTTGCCCGCCGGCGAAGGGCCGTTCCGCTTTGTGGGCTCGTTCATCAAGCCCTTCAACGGCAAGCTGTCGGCCTACGAGATCGTCAAGATCCGGCTCATCTTCTGAGCCGTGTAAAGTTCGGCCGGCGCGGTGCGGCGGGGGTTTGTCGCCCATTCTCCCCGCCGCACCGCCGCCGAGTCGGAGGGTCACGCACAGGAGGGACTCATGAGGAAACACAAGGCTTGGGCGGTCGCCACCGGCGCCGTGCTGCTGGCGGTGGCGGCGGTCCTCGTCGCCGGCGCCGTGAGCGGCACGCCCAAGGCCGGGGCGGACGATCCCATCGTGCTGCAGGTGCAGCACAACGGCACCGTCGTCAAAAGCTACACGCAGAGTCAACTCGCGGCCTTGGGCACGTACTCGGGCTGGGCCGGCATCCTGAACAACGCCAATGTTGCGACCGGGCCTGACCCGGTGCAGGGCGTGACGCTCAACGCGGTGCTCGCCGACGCGTTCGGCGTTCCGGGGCTCACCGCCCAGCAGACGCTCTACGTCTACTCGCCGAGCCCGGCTCCTCTACGGCCAGAAGGTCTCCTACGATCAGCTCTTCAAGACCAGCCCCACCACCTACACCATGTACAACGCCACCGACCAAGAAACAGGTGACCTCACTCCCCGGGACGCTCTCGACGGTGCTCGCGTGGTCGAGGGATGGCCAGCCGCTGCCGTCCGACGAGGGAGCGCTGCGCTTCTACGTCGCCGCATTCGCAGAACGACAACGCAGTCATGGTCGGCAGCGAGAGCGTACTTCGACGTGACCGCGCTGAACGTGACAGACGTGGTGCTGCCGCCGTGGAACCTCAAGCTCGTGGGGCTCAAGGTCCACGGGCATAAGCCCGTAGACACCATCGACGACAACTCCTTCCTGTCGTGCTCGGCCCAGGGCTGTCACGGCGCGGCCTTCAAGACGGCGCCCGGCCAGCGCTACACCGGCGTTCCCCTGTATCTGCTCATGGGCCAGGTCGACGGCGGCAAAGACATGACGTACAACGCGGCCCTGGCGCGCAAGGGCTACCGCATCCGCCTCTACTCCAGCAACGGGCTCACCGTCACCATCAGCTCCAAGGTGACCGTGCAGCGCTCATCCATCATCGTCGCCAACGACCTCAACGGGGTCGACCTGGGCTCTCTCTACTACCCACTACGACTCGTCGGCCCGAAGAAGTACATCCCCGTCGGCAAGTACCTCGGCAGGATCACCAAGATCGTCATGCTGCCGGCAGTGAAGTGAGGGCGCCGTGCGGCTGCCTGGCTACCTCACGGCTGTGAACCGCCGCCGCGCAGTGCGCAGCGGCGGCGAAGCTCACCGGGCCGGCGACGCGGTCTCGGCCGGCCGGCCAGGCTGGCGCTCGCCGGCCTCGGGCTGGCGCTCGCCGCGGTGGCCATCGCCGGCGCCTGCGGCGGCGGCTCGCCGGGGGCGTCGAGCACGCCCTCGGCTGCCGCCGGCGGCCGGGTGGTGCTCACGGTCTCCGGGCCCAAAGGTACCGTGCGCCTCACCCTGAGCGAGCTCCGGGCGATGCCCTCGGTCACGGGCTACGGCGGCATCAAAGACAGCGTCGGCGTGATCACCCCGCCCACGAAATACCAGGGCGTGAAGGTCAGCGATGTGGCGGCCCTGGTCGGAGGCGTCGATCCGAGCAGCAGCGTCACCCTGATCGGCTCGGACGGCTACGGCATGACGTTCTCCTACGACCAGCTGATGCGCAACGGGTTCACGACGTACGACATGGCCACGGGCGCTCAGGAGCCGCCGCACGGCACGCTCACCTCGATCCTCGCCTACGCGGAGGGCGGCAAGCCGCTGGGACCCGACCAGGGGCCGCTGCGACTGGTCGTCGTTGAGCCGAAAGCCGACCAGGTCGTTGACGGGCACTGGACGGTCAAGTGGATCGCCAAGATGCAGGTAGGCAAAGCCGAGGCCCCGTTCAAGGTTTCACTGGTCGGCGCCGTCTCGGCCACGCTCGACGGCCCGACCTTCGTGAACTGCTCGTCGCCGGGCTGCCACGGCGCCGAGTGGGTCGATCACCAGGGGCATCAGTGGTTCGGCGTGCCGTTCTATCTTGTCACCGGCCTCGTTGACGACCACCATCGCCACGGTGCCGGCGCCTACGACGCCCAGCTCGCCAGGAAGGGCTACACCATCGAGGTGGAGAGCGCCGACGGCAAGGTCGTGGACGTCTCCTCGCGTCTCATCGCGGGCAAGCAGACGGTGCTGCTGGCCAGCAAGCTGGACGGCCAAGACCTCCCGGCCGGTCAGTACCCGCTGCGTCTGGTGGGGCCGGGTATTGACGGCGCAGCAGATGCCAGGGCGCATCGTGAGCATCGTCTTGCGCTTGAAGTGAGCCGATGAGAGGGCGTCGCGAGCCGAGATGCGGGCCGGCGTGGCGCTCCGCGGCGGCGTGCGACGGCTCGCGCCGAGCCCCCGGTTGGCGCCACGCCGCTCGCCCGCGCCACGCCGCCGCCGTGGCCGCCGTCACGCTCGTCTTGGTGCTGCTGGGCGCCGGCGCCGCCGGGTGCAGCGGCCATCAGAAGCAGGTGAGCCTCGTGTTCGCGGGCAGCGTGATCGTGCCGTTCGACCGTCTCGCGGCCGCCTTCGAGCGCCTGCATCCGGGGGTCACGGTGACCACCGAGGCGCACGGGAGCATCGAGACGATCCGCCAGGTCACCGACCTCGGCCGCCGCTTCGACGTAGTGGTGACGGCCGACGCGCAACTGCTGCCGCCTCTCATGTTCAAGCGGCGCATGCCGGGCACGCAGCGGCCCTACGCGTCGTGGGACGTTGGCTTTGCCACCAACCGCATGGTGCTGGCGCTGTCTCCCAGGAGCCCGCTCGCTGGCCAGTTCACGGCGGCCAACTGGTATGAGCTCCTGGCACAGCCGCGGGTGCGGCTCGGCCTGAGCGACCCTCGCTTCGACCCGGCCGGCTACCGCTCCCTCATGGTGCTGCAGCTCGCCGCGCGCTACTATCATGATCCCCTCATCTTCGCGAACGTGGTGATGGGGCAGTTCACGCCCGCGATCATCGCCACCGCCGAGCCCGGTCGCGAGGTCATCGACGTGCCCGGCACCCTGGCCACGCGCTCGGGCGGTCATGTGGTTCTGGGGTCAGACAGCGTGGAGCTGGTCGCACTCCTGCAGTCGGGCGACCTCGACTGTGCCTTCGAGTACGAGAGCGTCGCGCGCCAGGACGGCCTGCGCTACATTCGGTTACCGGCCGCCGTCGACCTCGGCGAGCAGCGCTTCGAGGGCCTCTACCGCACGGTCGCCGTGAGGCTCGGCGCCCAGCAGTACGCGACCGTGACGCCGTACTTCGTCGGTGGCGTCATCAGGTACGCTCTCACCATCCCGAACAACGCCCCCGATGCCGGGCTGGCGGCGCAGTTCGTCGCCTTTCTGCTGGGCCCGCAAGGCCGGCGCATCATGGCAGAGGACTATCAGCCGATTCTCACGCAACCCACGCTGCAGAACGCCGCCGCTGCGCCCGAGGAGGTGAGGCAGGCGTGCGCGGGACCCAGCTGACCGTCCTCAGGTATCACAGGCACCCATGTCATCCTGGGTCCCGCGCACGGCTGCCTCGCCGACCGTGATGCGCCGCCGGCCCTCGCTGTTCTGGGCGCTCTGCGCGCTCGCCGGCGTCGTGCTCCTGGCTTTCGTCGTGCTTCCGGCGGGGAGCATGATCGCCGGCGCCGGCAGCGGCCTGCTGGGGGAGGCGCTGCGCCAGAACGATGTGCGGCGCTCACTCTGGCTCACCGTGACGGCGGCCCTCATGGCGACCTGCATCGCCTTCGTGGTGGGCGTGCCGCTGGCCTACTTGCTGGCGCGCCGCGAGTTCATCGGCAAACGCGTGGTGGAGGGCATCATCGATCTGCCCATCGTGTTTCCCCACACGGCGGCCGGCATCGCCTTGCTCACGGTCTACGGCCGGCAGGGCGTCATGGGCCGCCTTCTCGCACCGCTGGGGCTGAACTTCACCGAGACGGTCGCCGGCATCGTCGTCGCCATGCTTTTCGTGAGCCTGCCGTTCCTGGTTGATACCGCGCGCGAGTCGTTTGCCTTGGTGGATGAGCGCTACGAGCACGTGGCGCGCACGCTCGGATCGTCGCCCGCCGGCGCCTTTGCGCGGGTGACCTTTCCCCAGGCCTGGCGCGGCGTGCTGGCCGGGGCTGCACTCATGTGGGGCCGTGGCATCAGCGAGTTCGGCGCCGTGGTGATTCTGGCGTACAACCCCAAAGTGATCTCGGTGCTCACCTTCGAGCGCTTCGAGGGCTACGGACTGCGTGCCGCGCAGCCGCCCGCGGTGCTCATCGTGATCGTCGCCTTCGTGGTCTTCGTGGCGCTGCGCACTCTGCTGCTGCCGCGCCGCCGCTCTCGGCGAGGCGCCCCGTGATCGCCCTTGAGGCTCTGGAGGTGCAGGCCGGTGGTTTCCTCGTGGGCCCCATCGACCTGGAGGTGGGCGCCGGCGAGTACGGCGTGCTGCTGGGACCCAGCGGCGCCGGCAAGACGCTGGTGCTCGAGGCGGTGGCCGGCGTACGGCGCGTGCGCGCCGGGCGCATCCGCGCCGGCGACGACGACGTAACGGCGCTGGCCCCCGAGCGCCGCGGCGTGGGACTGGTGTTTCAAGACGGCCTCCTCTTTCCGCATCTCAGTGTGGCTCGCAACGTTGCCTACGGCTTGGCGGCGGCACGCCGGCGCGCCGGCGAGGCGCGCTTCGGGCGCCGCTCTGTAGCGGCCTCGGCACGGGTGGAGGAGCTCGCCGCGAGGGTGGGCATCGGCGACCTTCTCGGGCGCCGGCCGGCGACGCTCTCGGGCGGCGAGCGCCAGCGTGTCGCCTTAGCGCGAGCGCTCGCCGCGCGTCCCCGGGCGCTGCTGCTCGACGAACCGCTGAGCGCAGTAGACGGCGAAGCCCGCGAGGAGTTGCAGGCCGTGCTACGCCGTGTCTGCCACGAGGATAAGCTCGCCGTGCTGCACGTCACGCACGACCGCGGCGAAGCCTTTGCCCTCGCCGATGTGTGTGCCGTGCTCGTGGCGGGGCGGCTGCGGCAAACGGGGCCGCCGCGGGAGCTTGTCCGGCGGCCGGCCGACGAGGCGGTGGCGCGCCTCGCCGGCGCGCGCAACGTGTTCGCGGCGAGCCGCGATCCGCGGGACCCGCGCCTGGCGCGCCTCGCCCAGGGAGGCCGCCTGCGCGCCGCTGAGACGCTGCCGGCCGCTCTGCAGGCGGTGGTCGTGCGCCCGGAAGACGTGCAGCTATCGCGCCCGGGCGAGATGCCGGCGGGCGATGCCAACCGGTTCGCCGGGGTGGTGGTGCTTACCCGGCTGCTGGGTGGGTTCGTGCGCGTCTCCATCCAGGTGCCCGTCGCCGCGGAGGCGCCGCCGGCGCTTCTGGAGGCGTTGCTGCCGCTGCGCGCGGCCGATACCCTGGGCCTCGCCGCCGGTGCGCCGGTGGAGCTCAGTGTCGCGGCCGACGCGGTACATGCCATCGCCGGCCCCGGAGACTCGGTCGCGGCCGACGTCCCCCGCCACCGATGTCGGCCCTGCCGCGGACGACGGCCCCGCCACAGACGACGCCCCCGCCACCGACCGCGATCGGTAGACCGTTTGTAGAAGTCTCCCGTGGGAATGTGAAGCGCGACGGGCCGCGAAGCCGCGCCCGAGAAGCCAAAGGAGGCCGTCATGCCCTTGAGTGCGCGTAATCAGATCCCAGGAGTCGTGAAGAGCGTCGTGCTCGGCACCGTGATGGCCGAGGTGGTGGTAGACGTAGCCGGGCACGAGGTTGTGTCGGTGATCACGCGGCACGCCGTGGAGAACCTGGGCATCGAGGCCGGCGATGCCGTGACCGTGGTCATCAAGTCTACCGAGGTCATGCTGGCGAAATGACGCGCGGCGGCGCGGGCGCTACACTTGAGCGTGCCTGAGCACCGCCTCGCGGCCACTTGGTCGCGCGTTCAAGGAAGCCCGAGTCTTCGTGAGCACCGTCGCCGAGAGCAAGCAGAGCAGGGTCGACTACCTGCGCATATCCATCACCGACCGTTGCAACCTGCGCTGCACGTACTGCATGCCCCCCGAGGGCGTGTCGCCGCGGGCCCACGCCGACATCCTCACCTACGAGGAGCTCGCCGCCGTCGCCCGCGTGGCGGCGACGTGCGGCATCAGCAAGGTGCGCATCACCGGCGGCGAGCCGCTCGTGAGGCGTGGCTGCGCCGCTTTCGTCGCCATGCTGAGCCGCACCAGTGGCATCAGCGATATCTCGCTTACCACCAACGGCATCCTGCTGCCGCGCTTCGCCGACGAGCTGCGCCGCGCCGGCCTGCGGCGCGTCAACGTCAGCCTCGACAGCCTCAACGCGGCGCGCTTTGCCGCCATCAGCCGGGGCGGCAGGCTGGCCGACGCTCTCGCCGGCCTCGAGGCGGCGTTCGCCGCGGAGTTCGCGCCGGTCAAGGTCAATGTGCTGCTGCTCGAGGGCATCGAAGACGAGCTCGAAGCGTTCGTGCAGCTTACCCGCGAGCGCGAGGCACACGTCCGCTTCATCGAGTTCATGCCGCTCGATCGCCGACTGGGCGGCCACGGCACTCTGGTCCCGGCGCCCGGCGTTCTCGCACGCCTCAAGGCGCGCCACGGCCTGGTGCCGCATGCCGGTCCCTACGGCCACGGCCCGGCGCAGTACTGGCAGGTGCCGGGGGCGTTGGGGACCATAGGGTTCATCGCCGGCGTATCCGAGCATTTCTGCGAGAGCTGCAACCGCCTGCGCCTCACAGCCGACGGTCGCCTCCGCACCTGCCTGTTCTCGGGCACCGAGATCGCCGTGCGGCCGCTCATCACTCATCCCGACGACCTGCGGGCCGCTATCACGCAGGCGGTGGCGGGCAAGAGCTACGACCGCTGCCGGGAGCAGCTCGCCAACCAGCGCGCCATGTCGCAGATCGGGGGCTGATGCCGTGCCCACAAGCCCTCACCACTCCACGGGAAGCGAGGCCGGAATGGGCGATCTCACGCACATCGACGAGCGCGGACGAGCGCGCATGGTCGACGTGGGCGAGAAGGATGAGACCGAGCGCTACGCGCGGGCCGAGGCTGGCGTCGTGATGGCCGCCGAGACCCTGGCGGTGATCGAGGATCAAGCGGTGCCCAAGGGCGACGTGATCGCCGTCGCGCGTCTCGCTGGCATCATGGCCGCCAAGCGCACCCACGAGCTCATCCCTCTCTGCCATCAGCTGAACCTCACGTCGGTGAGCGTCGACATCGCCCCCGACGCAGCCCTGCCGGGCTTACGCGTGAGCGCCGAGGCGCGCCTGCGGGGGCGCACCGGGGTAGAGATGGAGGCCCTGGTCGCGGCCTCCGTGGCGGCCCTGCACCATCTACGACATGTGCAAGGCCATCGATCGCGGCATGGAGGTCGCCGGCGTCCGTCTGCTCAGAAGAGCGGTGGGCGCAGCGGAACCTGGAAACGGGGGCAGGCGTGAGTCAGAAGGTGGACGGCCGCATCGTCTCGGTGAATGTCGCCGATCACAAAGGGGTTCGTAAGCAACCCGTGCCCTTCGTCACCCTGCTTCTGGACCAGGGCGTCGAGGGCGATGCCCACGCCGGCCCCTGGCACCGCCAGGTGAGCCTGCTCGCCAACGAGAGCATCGCCAAGATGCGCGCCGCCTGCCCGTCGGTCGACCCCGGAGCGTTCGGCGAGAACCTCACCACCGAGGGCATCACGGTGTATGCCCTGCCGGTGGGCGCGCGCCTGCACGTCGGCGAGACGCTGCTCGAGGTAACCCAGATCGGCAAGGTCTGCCACGACCGCTGCGCGATCTTCTACCAGGCGGGCGACTGTGTGATGCCTCGTGAGGGCATCTTCGCGCGCGTCCTCGAGGGCGGCCAGGTCAAGCCCGGCGACGGTCTGGTGGTGCTCAAGCCCAGCCTCATCGCCGCGGCGGTGCTCACGGTGAGCGACAAGGGCTTCCGCGGCGAGCGCGAAGACGCCAGCGGCGCGGTGCTGGAGGAGGCGCTGCGCGCGCTGGGAGCCGGGTCGGTGGAGCGGGCGATCGTGCCCGACGAACAAGATCAGATTGCCGCCGAGCTGACACACTGGGCCGACGAAACACCTGTGAACCTGGTGCTCACCACGGGAGGCACCGGCCTAACCTCGCGCGATGTCACTCCTGAGGCGACCCTGCGTGTGCTGGAACGGCAAGCCCCGGGCTTCGCCGAGGCGATGCGGGCCGGCTCGGCGGCCACCACGCCGCACGCCATGCTCTCGCGCGCCGTGAGCGGTGTGCGTGGCAAGACACTCATCATCAACCTGCCGGGCAGCCCCGGCGCCTGCCGCGAGCAGCTCGCCATGATCGCTCCGGCCCTGCCGCACGCGGTGGAGAAGCTGCTCGACCTGGGGGGCGACTGCGCGCCGCCCTCTACGGCGTGAAGCGTTGCCGGCGCAGGTAGCTCAGATAAGTGGCGATCGCCGCGTCGGCCTCCTCGACCGCGCGCCGATGACCCGCCGCCAGCCGATCGCCGACGCTCTGGCGCGTGACCCCCAGTCTCTCGGCCACGTCGCGCTGGTGACCCAATTCGCGGTAGGCGGCGATCGCCTCCCACTGCTTGCTCGTGCGAGCGCGGATGAGCGGATCGACGAGGCGGCACAGCGCCCCGAGCAACACGTCCCCGGCCTCACCGGTGCCCAGATAGCGGCTGAGGCCGTCGTCGCGCACCGTGAATTGCAGGGCGCGACGGGCCAGGGAGTACGGGTCGCGGTCCGCCGCGGCGGAGTCGCGCAGGCGGTCGACGGTGCCTATGCCTACGCCGATCCGCAGCGTCATGGGGGCCATGATCTCGCGCAACACACTGATGCAGAGCGGCGCCTGAGCCGGGTCGGCCAGGGCGCCGTCGACGCGGTCCGCGGCGATCATCGAGAACGGCTCGGCGACGGCCGGGGCGAAGAGCTGGTTGAGGCGTTCGAGGGCCTGTCGCAGGCGCCCGTCCTGTGTCTCGGCGGACGCGTCGCCCACATCGGCGAAGATTACGGCGATGACTCTGCTCTCACGGCGTTTGTCGATGGGCATGCTGCTAGCTACGCCGTGCGGCCGCGCTTTTCCTTCTGGGCGCGCGGCAGCCGGGCGGTTCACTCGAATTAATCATCCCGCCGGCAGGGGAAATGGCGCAAACCACCGTTCGTCGGCTACACTGTATAGGCTGTCAGCACTACGACCGGGGGTATTTTCCGTGAACAGAAGGTCGCGCACTCGTCTCCTCATCGCCACTGGGGTGATCGTCGCGGTGTTCGCCGTAGGCGTTGTCGTCCTCGTGCAGCGACAAGGCGCTTACTACCGGCAGGTCTCAGACCTCGCCACCGGCAAGTACGACGGCAAGAACGTGCAGGTTGGCGGCAAGGTGCTGGGTGGCACCATCAGCCGCAACAACGCCGGTGTGCACTTCACGATCCAGGACCTGACGGGCAAGAGCAACACCGTGAAGGTGGTGTACAGCGGGCAGATGCCCAGCACCTTCGCGAGCGGCGTCGACGTAGTTGTGGAGGGCAAGATGGGGCCCGGTATCATCGACGCCACGCAGCTCCAGACCAAGTGCCCAAGCAAGTACCAGGCGCAGGCGACTACTCCTACGGCGCAGCCGACTACGTCCACAGCGCAGGCGGGGCCGTGAGGCCGCGCCCGTGATTGTCCTCGGCCGCCTCTCCCTATCACTGGCGCTTGTCTTCTCCCTCGCGGGGGTGGTCTTTCTTGCCCTGGGCATGCGCTGGGACAGGCGGGACCTGCTGCGCAATGGCTACTACGCGGTGTACGCCTTCTTCCTCTCGACCGTGGTGGCCTCGGCCGTGCTGCTTCAGGCATTCCTCAAAGGAGACTTCAGTTTCGGCTACGTAGCCGACAACTCTGACGCGAGCCTTTCGGTCTTCTATCGCGTCGCCGGCTTCTGGGCCGGTCAGGCGGGCTCGTTCCTGTTGTGGTTGCTGTTCATCGCCATCGTCGTGGTGATCATCGCGCTCCTCGACCTGAACAAGCTGGAGCCGCTCACCGGCGGCGCGGTGATGGTGCTCTGTGTGATCGGTGCCTGGTTCACCGCGCTCATGGTGTTTGACCAGGGCTCAGATCCCTTCGTGAAGGCGGCCGCCGGGACCGTGCCGTTCGGGCTCAACCCGCTGCTGCTGCATCCGGCCATGGTGCTGCACCCACCGGCGCTGTTCCTGGGGTACGTGGGGCTCTCGGTACCGTTCGCCTTCGCCGCCTCGGCCATGCTGCTGGGGCGCGCCGACGCACTGTGGGTCAAGCTCTCTCACAAGTGGGCCGTGGCCGGCTGGCTGTTACTCTCGCTGGGCATCGGCCTGGGCGCCTGGTGGGCCTACGTGGTGCTCAGCTTCGGTGGCTACTGGGGCTGGGACCCGGTGGAGAACACCTCTCTCGTGCCCTGGCTGGCGGCCACCGCGTTGCTGCACTCCATGACGCTCTATCGCACGCGCCGCCTGTTCAAGCGCTGGGCCCTGGGCCTGGCCGTGGCGACCTTCTTCTTCACCATCCTCGCCACCTGGACCACGCGTACCGGTCTCATCAACTCGGTGCACGCCTTCGAGGAGAGCAAGGTGCTGGTGTGGATCCTCACCTCGTTCCTGGTGGCGATCGGCGTGGTCGGGGTGGCTTTGCTGGCCTGGCGCTGGCGCCGCTTCGAGAGCCACGACGATGTGCAGAGCTGGCTCTCACGCGACTTCCTGTACTACGTGACCAACCTTCTGCTCACCTTGTTCGCGGTGACCCTGGCGCTGGTCACCGTCGCCGTGCCGCTGGTGTTGGACAAGACGGTGGGTCCCTCGACGTACAACACCTTCGCCGAGCCCCTCGGCGTGGTCGTCCTCGCGCTGGTCGCGGTGTGCCCGCTGCTGGCCTGGCGCAAAACCGAGGGCGCCGCCCTGAGCGGCTCCCTCATCGTGCCGGGGGTAGCGGCCGCCGTCTCTGTGCCCCTGTGGCTGGCGCTCGGCTTCCAGTCGCACCCGTGGGGCTTCGTGGGTTTCGTGGTGTGCGGCTTCGCGGCCGGCGCCGTGCTGCAGTACGTGTTGCGCACGGCGCGCAAGGCGGCTGGCCCGGGACGAAGTCTCTGGGCCGGCCTGGGGCGCGCCTTCAAGGGCAGTCGCCCGCGCACGGCGTCGTTCTTTGTGCACTTCGGCATGATTCTCGTGATGGTGGGCCTTATCGGCTCCAACATCTACAGGGTGGAAAAGGCCACCATCGTGAAGACCCAGCCTGGTGCTACGGCCTCCCTGCAGGGCTACGTGCTCACCTACAAGGGCATGAGCACGGGTACCGGCGCGCAAGACTCCACACACGCCGTGGCCAGCTTCAGCGTCAGGCACAACGGCGTCGCCCTGGGTGTGCTCAAACCACGCACCGACGTGTATCCGGCCTCCGGTGCGGCGGTGCGCGCCGTGATCCTCGGCGGCTGGAAGCAAGACCTGTTCGTGGTCGCCGACGCGGCCTTTGACAAGACGTCCAAGACCATCGCCTTGCGCATCATCATCTTCCCGCTCATCCGCTTCGTGTGGGCGGGTGCGATCCTGCTCTGCGCCGGCGCCGGCGTCTCGTTGTGGCCCAAGCGTCGCCTGCAAGAGCAGGAGCGCGCGAGGAGGCGACCGCGGGCGAGGTCAGCGCCGGGCGCCTCGACGTCACGCCGGGGTGACGAAGGATTCCGTGCCCGGCCCCGAGATCGAAGTCGAGAACCTGCGCAAGTCGTTTGGCCGTCGCGAGGTAATACCTGAAGGGACTCTCCTTCAACCTCGAGGCGGGCGGCTTCTTGAGCATCTTCGGCCCTAACGGCGCTGGCAAGACCACGACGCTGCGTGTGCTGGCCACCCTGCTCGCGGCCAGCTCCGGCAAGGTCAGGGTCGCCGGCCGCGACGTGCGCGAAGATCCCATGCCGGTGCGTCGCACCATCGGTCTCATCTCGCATAGCCCGATGCCGTACCTCGACCTCACCGCTCAGGAGAACCTGCGCTTCTACGCCGACATGTACGGCATCGAGGACCGCGAGGCGCGCATCAGCGATCTTCTTCAGCGCATCGAGCTCAGCCACCGTCGCTACGACATCGTGCGCACCTTCAGCAAGGGCATGCGGCAGCGCTTGGCGATCGCGCGGGCCATCCTTCACCGGCCCCGCGTGCTGCTCCTGGACGAGCCTCACAGCGGTCTCGACCCGCGCGCCGTCGACATCCTCGACGGGCTGCTCAGTGAGATCCGCGACGAGCACACCTTCGTCATGGTGACGCACAACATCGCCAAGGGCCTGGAGTGGGGCAGCCGGCTGATGATCGTCGAGAACGGTCGCATCGTCTACGAGCATGCTGCCGGCGTAGACCACGACACCTTCAGCGCCGTGTACCGTGAGCACGTCCAAGAGGGGAGCGTGCTGTGAATAGCCACCGTAGGCAAGCTACCGAGCGGGGCAACGAAGAGGCACCGCTCCGCTCCGGCGTCAGTTCATAGCTATCCTGCGCAAGGATCTCATCCGCGAGTTGCGTACCCGCGAGATGCTGGTCAGCATGATCCTCTTTGTGCTGCTCGCCATGGTGATCTTCCACTACGCCTTCAGCGTGCGGCCGGACGTCGACCTCACCTACTTCACCGGCGGCATGCTGTGGGTGACGTTCATCTTCGCCATGCTACTGGGTCTGAACCGTTCGTTCGCCCAGGAGAAGGACGAGCAGTGCCTCGACGGGCTGCTGCTGTGCCCTGTTGATCGCGTAACCATCTTCTTCGCCAAGACCTCCGCCAACCTCATCTTCCTGCTCATCATCCAGGCGGTCGCGGTGCCGGTCTTTACGCTGTTCTTCGTGCAGCATAGCTACGCCCGGCGATCTGCCCCTGTTTCTCGCCGTCGTGCTGCTCGCCGACGTGGGCATCTGCGCCCTCGGCACGTTGCTCGCGACGATCTCCATGAACACCAGGTCGCGCGACCTGCTCATGCCGATCCTATTTCTGCCGCTGATCGTGCCCGTGCTCATCGCTGCCACGGCCGCCACCACGGGCATCTTCGCGCAGAGCGTGAGCTTGGGTTCCGTAGGCGGGGCGGCTACTGTTCCTGCTGGGGTTCGATGCGGTGTTCATCGTGGCGGCGTATGGTACTTATGACTTCGCGATCGGAGAGTAGCGTGAAGAGATTCGTCAGCGCGCCTGTGCTGTTCCTCGGGGCCGCGGTGTTTCTCACGGCCGGGGTGTTGATGGCGTTCCTGTACTCGCCCATCGACGCCTCGACCATGGGCTTCAGCCAGAAGATCTTCTACTTCCACGTGCCGGTGGCAGAGAGCGCTCTGGTGGCCCTCGGCGTGGCCTTCGTGGCCGCCATTGCCTACCTGCGCAGCAGCAAGCCCAAGTGGGACCGACTCAGCTATGTGAGCGTGCGCATCGGCCTGCTCTTCAGCCTTCTCGTGATGACCAGCGGGCCTATCTGGGGCAAGGCCGCCTGGGGGACCTGGTGGGATTGGGAGCCGCGTCTGACCACGTTTCTCTTGGTCTGCATCTTGTACACCGCCTACTTCGTGCTGCGCTCGGTGATCGAGGAGGAGCAGCGCCGCGCCACCTACGCCGCGGTGTTCGCGATCATCGCCTTCATCGACGTGCCCATCACCTTCTTCGCCACACGCTTCTTGCCGGCCGGCATGCACCCCGCAGTCTTCACGACCAGCGGCACCGGCATGCCGGGCAGCATGTTCGTGAGCTTCATGATCAGCATGATCGGCATGACCTTTCTTCTGGCTGCTCTCATCCGCCGCGACGTCGCGGTGGAGGAGCTCAAGGATCGCGTGGCCGACCTCAAGCACTCGATCGGAGGATGACCCGATGTCTATCGCCGAAGCCGCCAAGTTCGTTGCCGCCGCCTACGCCATCATCTTGGCGATCCTCGTTGTCTACTACTTCATCAGCGCGCGGCGCGTGACCCTGCTGCGTCGCGACGTTGAGCTCCTTCGAGAAGGAGATGAAGCGCCGCCAGGCGGGCGCCGGCGGGGCCGGCGGCTCGTGAGCCGCCGGCTGCTCTGGCCTTAGACCTACTGCCACACGCCGCCCGTGGACCACGCCTCGGTAATCCTGCTGTGGATCGCGTACCTGCTGTACGCGGGCGCGTTCGCGATCTTCTTCGTGCAGCTGCTCACCACCGGCCCGCTGCTGGCGCGGGCCGGCATGATCGTGGCCGCCGTGGGCCTGACGGGCCAGACGGCGGCCATCATCTTGCGGGGCGTGAGCGCCGGTCACGTGCCCTTCGTAGGGAGCTACGAGTCGCTCGTCATGGTCGCGTGGTCGATCGTCCTCGTGTGGCACGTGCTGGAGTCGTTCACTAGGATCAGGGCCGTAGGGCTTTACGTGCTGCCCGTGGTTCTCGTCTTGCTCACCGCGGCCTGGATCACGTACCGACCGCCGGCCGGGCTCGCCCTGCACTGCGCAGCGACGTGGTTGTGCTCCATGTGTCGGTGATCCTGGTGGCCATCGGCTGCCTGTACGTGGCCGGGGGGGCGGCCATCATCTACCTGGTCGAGGACGCCATGCTGCATCGTGGCAAGGCCGGCAGCGTGCTCGGCCGTGTGCCCTCATTGGGCGCCCTCAAGAAGCTCGTCTACCACGCCACGCTGCTGGGCCTGCCGTT
>CAWKEZ010000057.1:0-23808 GCA_963848545.1 uncultured Thermoleophilia bacterium | reverse complement strand
AGCAAGGTAGACGGCGTAGCGCCCGTCGGCCCAGTACGAGCTCGACGGCCACACGCCATACAGGACCGGGAAGGCCACGACGAAGACGACGAGCAGGCGCGCCTGCCCCCGCGCCACGAGAAGCACCATGCAGGCCACCAGCAAGAAGTCCAGAAGGACGTAGAGCGCCGGTCCCCCGGGCGCGGGGACGAGCCAGGCGCCGGTGGCCCGCAGCCGGAGCCCCAAGACCATGGGCAGCACGTACTGAAAGAACACGTGCACGTGAGAGGTCCACACCGCCGTGGTGAGCGGCGCCGCCTGGCTGTGCAGCGACGGGAACCCCCGGCCCACGTTGGCCAGCAGCCACGGCAACGCGCCGAGGAGGGCCGCCGCCGCACCCGTCGCGAGGGCCGAACGTGACGGTCGCACACGGCGGCGGGCCACAGCGTAGACCAGCAGCGCGAGTGCCGGCAGGGCGAAGTAGACGATCTCGGGTGAACACCACCACCCCAGGCCGAGGAAGAACCCGAGCGCCGCCCAGTCAAGGGGACGCGGCGCGTGGCGCGCACCCGTGACGCGCAGTGAGAACAGCAGCAGGGCGAGCCCGCACACCATCGCCAGATAGCGGAAACCGTACTCCAGGGTGGATTGGTACAGGAGTTCTCCGGCCAGATCCAGAAGATGAGGGCCGCGGCGACGCCCACGCGACCGCTGAACAGGCGGCGACCCAGGCGCCACACCAGCAGCACCGCGATGACGTCGAGCAGCAGCGGCGCCAGGCCGAGCACGAAGCGCGACTGACCGAGCAGCGCGAAGAGAGCCGCGACCACGTACGCCTCGCCGCCGCCGTAGTGCTGGCCCCAGTAGAACGCGAACAAATGCCCCCGCAGGATCTCGCGCGCCATAGGGCCTACGACGGCCTGGTCTGAGGTCACCGGATTCCGACCCAGGATCCAGAGACGCAGCCCGAGGCCGAGAACACCCGCCAGCGTGCCGCCGATGAGGAGCAGGCAGGTGCGGCGTGGCGGCCTATCCTTTGCGTGGCGCGGCATGCCCGTGAGCGATCTCCGAGACGTCGTTTTCCGTGGCGGCGCGTTCCCTTGCGGTACTAAACCATACTTCGGGCGCGCAGGACGGACGCCCTCGACGACGAACGCATGGGGGCGACCGACCGAAGGAGCAGCGATGTCCGACATCTTCGAGATCGTTCCTCACCCGCGCCATGAGCAGCGCAAGATCGAAGGGGCGCCCAAGGTCGCCGCCGCCGTGGCGCAAATGCACGGCCCCGGCCCGATCGGCCGCTTCAACGCCAAGTTCGGGCTGAAGATCACCGTGATCGTCGGCACGATGTGGTGCGCCTACCTGTTCACGCTACTTGCGCTGGTCAGCGCCCCCTCGGCGTTCAGGAGCGGCAACAGCCTCATCATCATCGCCTGGATCGCCCAGACCTTCCTGCAACTGGTGCTCCTGCCCATCATCATCGTCGGCCAGAACGTGCAGGCGGCGGCGGCCGACGCCACTACCCGGCCACCACGACGATGCCGCTGCCGTGCTCGAGGAGGCCGACAGATCCAGGCCCATCTCGCCGCCCAAGACGACGCCATCGGCAGCATCCTGAGCGCCCTCAGCCGGGGGGCTGCGCCGGCGGCGCCAGGGGGTGCTCCCGCCTCGTGACCTCCGCCGGCGCACATCACGATGCCTGATGCCCCCAGAGAGGCAGGTGCTGCGCTTGAGTGACGTGTTCGCGCACGCCGGCGCGGACGGCTACCGGGAGGTCGCCCCCGGCATCCGTATGAAGACGCTGTGCTACGGCAGCCTCACGCTCATGAGCGAGAGTTTCGGCTCAACAGCGGGCACGAGCTCCCCAGTCACGCGCACCCCCATGAGCAGACGGGCTACCTGGTGCGCGGGCGGTTGCGGCTCACGATCGCCGAGAAGAGCTACGAGGCGGCTCCCGGGGACAGCTGGTGCATACCTGGGGGCGTCGAGCATGGTGCCGACGTGCTGGAGGACGCCGTGGCCCTCGAGGTGTTCTCGCCCGTGCGCGAGGACTACCTGCGCGGCTAGCCTTCTTCAGGACCCTGCCGCGGCTAGGCCTTGCCAGGGCCTCCGACCTTGGATCGCCGCTTGGGTGCCAGGAGCTCGGCGACCTGAAAGGCCAGGTCGAGCGACTGCCGGGCGTTCAGGCGAGGATCGCAGAGCGTCGCGTAGCGGATCCCCAGATCGCTCTCCGCCACCGGCTCCTCGCCGCCTACGCACTCGGTCACGTCGTCGCCGGTGAATTCGAGGTGAACGCCTCCCGGCCATACGTCTTCGGCGCGGCAGACGGCGAAGAAGCCGCGCAGCTCCCGCATGATGTCGTCGAAGCGCCGCGTCTTCACACCAGCGCGCGTCGTGAGCCCGTTGCCGTGCATGGGGTCGCAGACCCATACCACGGGGTGTCCCGCGTCGCGCACACGATGGATCAGCGGCGGCAGAGCACCGTCGATGTGATCGGCCCCGAGACGCACGATGAGCGTCAGTCGGCCGGGATCACGGCCCGGGTCGAGCCGCTCGCAGAGCGCGACGACCTCGTCGCCACTGGCCTTGGGGCCGATCTTGCAGGCCAGGGGGTTCCCGACCCCCGAGAAGAACTCGATGTGCGCGCCGTCGAGGGCGCGCGTGCGCTCACCGATCCACAGCAGGTGCGCGGAGCAGTCGTACCAGTCGCCTGTGAGGCTGTCGCGCCGTGTCGAGAGACTCCTCGTAGGGCAGGATCAGGCCCTCGTGGCTGGTCCAGAGGTCTACCTCGTGAAGCTGCCGCTCGGCGGCCAGGTCGATGCCGCAGGCGGCCATGAAGCGCAGCGCATCGTCGATGCCGCGAGCGATCGTCTCGTAGCGGCGCCCTTGGCGCGAGCGCGCCACGAACTCCTGGTTCCAGACGTGCGCCTGCGTGAGGTCGGCGAAGCCTCCCTTGGTGAAAGCACGCAGCAGGTTGAGCCGCGCAGCCGACTGATGGTACGCCTGCAGCAAGCGCGACGGATCGGCCACCCTGGCTCCCATCTCGGGGGCATCGTCGTTCACCATGTGCCCGCGAAACGACGGCAGCTCGAGGTCGCCGACGCGTTCGGTTGGGCTGGAGCGCGGCTTGGCGAACTGCCCCGCCACACGGCCGAGCTTGACCACCGGCAGGGCGGCTCCATAGGTGAGCACCGTCGCCATCTGCAGCATGATCTTGAGGTTGTCGCGGATGCGGGGGGCGGAGAGATCGCGAAACGACTCGGCGCAGTCGCCGACGTGCAGCAGGAAGGCGCGGCCCAGCGCCACGTCGGCCAGTGCGGCGCGCAAGTGACGCGCCTCGCCGGCGAACACCAGGGGCGGCAGCGCCCTGAGCTCGGCAAGGGCGCGCGCCAGCGCCTCCTGGTCGGGATAGTCGGGCTGCTGCTCGGCCGCACGCCCGCGCCAGGAGCCGGGCGCCCAACCCTCGCTCACCACGGTACGACTCATTCTCTGCTGCAGCCTCCACCCCGCGCGCCGGCACGTGACGGCGCTCGTCCTTTGGCCTCTACCCTCGGCGTGCCGGAGCATCTCGCGCGCCGCTGTGCTCCCTATGATACGCGAGCGCGGCCGGCGATGGCTGGCGCAGGTCCACGCTGACGGCGCGCGAGCCTTGCCGCGGCCGTTTCCGGATGCCGCCGCGAGGGTACTCATGAGAGAGCGTAGCTTGGGTGAAGCGCGCGAAGCACCGCGGGCACGGTTGAGGACACCCGCAGGTTGGAGGAAGACGGGGCCATGTCGCGTCGTCGCATCGTCATCGCCTGTGCCGCCGTGGCCGTGCTGGTGCTGGCCGGCTGGGCGGCTTTCGGCCGCAAACCCTCGACCATGTCGCCGCAGCTGCGGGCACGCCTCGACATCGCCTCGGACCGCATGCAGAAGACCGACCTCATCCAGAAGCTCACCAGCGCACCTCAGGTGGTAGTACTGGGAGGCTCGCGCGCGCTGCGCTTCGACCCCGCCTACATCAAGAGGCGCACCGGGCTGACCGGCTTCAACGCCGCCGTCACGGGCGCCCGGCCCGAAGACGCCTGGGCTCTCGTCAGCCTTCTGCACGCGCAGTTTCCCAAGGCCCGCTTCCGCTTCCTCTGGATCATCCACGCCGACGAGTTTGCGCCCAAGCCCCTGGACCCGGGCCTCGTCTACGACGCTACACTGGCGAGCTACTTCCCGCCCTCGCTGATCACGCCGCAGATCCGCGCGGAGGCCGCTCACTTGCGCATCGACCCCATGCAGCTGGGCCGCGTCTTCGCACCCGACGGCATGGTGATCCGTGACGACTTCAACCACCTGTTTCCCCAGCCGGGCGCCGACGCGGCCGGGGTGCGCAACAACATCGCGCAGACCCTGCGCGCCTATGCGAAGACCCCGGCGAAGCTGTCGGCGCGCTCGGTGCTCTATTTCGAGAAGACCCTGACGCTCATGCAGGCCATCGCCGCCGCGCCGCCGGTGGTAGTGTCGGCACCGGTCAATCCGCGCCTCCTGGCGGCGATCGCCAACCGCGGCTGGAGCGTGAGACAGGGCCTGTTGTTGCACTTCCTCGCCGGCCTGCACGTACGCTACCACTTCGACTTCGCCGATCTCAGCAAGGCCGCCACCTGCGGCTGCACGGCCAAGGATTTCTTCGATGGCATCCACCTGCGGCCCAGCGGGGCGGACAAGGTAGTCAACGCCGTTCTGCGCCGCTTCCCCACCGTGTTCGTGAGACACCAGCACCGGACGCTTCCCGCATCGTCCAGCGGTTGAGCGCCCGGGCGCGGCCGCGGCGGCACGCAGCGGCCGCACGGCGCGCAGCGGAGCCGGGGCGTCGCGGGCAGACGCTCTCTGCGTGCGCTCGGGCTCGGCAGGCGTGGCCGCTGTTCGGCAGGTCTCGCTGACGGCGCGGGCGCGCTGGCGCCTCGCGGGAAGACGCTCACTTCGTTCGCTCGGCTCGGCAAGCAGCCGCTGTTCGGCAGGTCTTTGACGAAGGCGGATCTGGCCGCTTGCGGCGGCCTCCCCGCCATCGTCAACCCCTGACCTCGGCAGCGACCGCCTCGCGAGCTTCCCGCGAGGCGCCAGCGCGCTCGCGCCCCCCCTCGGCCACGCAGGGCAGCGGCGGCGCCTCTGAGAGCAAGAGCACCGGCGCGCGCTGGGCGCGCGCCGCACGGGCAGCCCCGGGCCCGCGCCGCCCGCCGCGCAGCGGGTGACGCGGTGCGCGGCAGTAGCGGCAGCGCCTGCTGCCAGGCGACCGCGGCCGGCGCGGCGCCGGGGGCAGCGCGCCCCCAGGGGGCTTTGCGAGGCGGACGCTGCTCACGACCGGGATTGACGATTGCGGACGTAGCCGCATTCGTCAAGAACCCGTCTGAGTAGTGGCCTGCCTGCCGAGCGCGCGCGAACGTTCGTGAGCGTCCCCCTGGGGGCGCGCTGGCCCTGTGCCGCGCCGGCCCGCAGGACCACGCCCTTGGAGTGCTGGCCCTGCGCCGCGGCGGCCCGCTGGACCACGCCCGGGGCGCGCTGCCCCTTCCGCCTACCGGCTGCGGCTCAACGCCCCCCCCGAGCCCTTCGCCATCGCTTACGGCGGGGCGGCCCGTGGGCGCCCGCTGACAGCCACGGGCGACGCCTGGTGGTGATCCTCAGCCTCCGGGCGTACCGGATCCGTCGCAGGGTGAGGCCCGCCCAGGCAGCCACCAAGATGGTCGCGACGCCGCCCAGACCCAGTGCGAAACGGGCGCCGAACTGCCCTGCCAGGAAGCCGATGGTGCCCCGGATGGGCGTGGACCCCGGGGAACACGACGGCCCACAGCGCCATCACCCGGCCGCGCATGGCGGCGCTCGAGTTGAGCTGCAGCAGCGAGTTGGCCGTGGCGATGAACGCGATACTTGCGGCGCCCATCAGCACCAGCATGGCCATGCAGAGCAGCAGGGTCGGCGCCGCCGCCACCGCCAGGATGAACACGCCAAAGGCGAGGCTGACGGCCACCAGCAGCTTGTGGCTGGGGCGCTGCCGCGCGGCCAACGCGAGGCCGCCGGCCAGGGCACCGATGCCCATGGCCACCGTCAACGTGCTGTGGTTGCCCGGGCCGCGATGGAAGATGTCGTGGGCAAAGAGCGGCAGGACGACACTGAAGTTGTACGCCAGCGTGCCGATCACGGCCATCATGACCAGCGGCACGCGGAGCTCCCAGGCGTGCCATGCATAGTGCAGCCCGGCCCTCGATCTGGCCTTTGGCGCGCCCCACCGGAGGCCTGCGATGCAGCTCGGCGGCGCGCATCGCGTACAGGGCGGCGATCACCGCCGCGAAGGAGACCGCGTTGCCCAGGAAAGCCCATGAGAGGCCGACCGTGGCGATCAGCACGCCGGCAACAGCCGGGCCGATGATGCGCGACATGTTGACGATGACACTGTTCAGGCTTACCGCGTTGGCCAGGTCGCTCGAGCCGGCCATCTCCATGACGAAGCTCTGGCGCGCAGGGTTGTCGGGGACATTGATGAAGCCGTAGGCGGTGGCCAGCACCCAGATCATCCAGAGGTGCACCGCGCCGCTGGCCACGAGCACCCAGAGCGCGGTGGCCTGAACGGTGAAGGCCGTCTGCGTGACGAGTAGCACCTTGCGCTTGTCGAAACGGTCTGCGACCAGGCCGCCGAGGGTGCCGAAGACGAGCACCGGGGCGAACTGCAGAGCCGCCGTGACGCCGAGATCGAAGGCGCTGTGGGTGAGCTCCAGGACCAGCCAGTACTGGGCCACCGATTGCATCCACGTACCGCATTGCGAGACCGTCTGGCCGACGAACCAGAGGCGATAGTTGCGGGTACGCAGGGAGCGGAACATGCGCGTCAGGAAAGCCGGTGCCGGGCTCCTGCGGCCGAGGCTCTCGCGGTCGGCCCTCCGGCGATCGTGGCGCCGCACGACGCCGCTCATCGCTGGTCCTCGAGGAGGCGCTCCGAACACCGGCAGCGCCGCGCGCAGCGCGGCGCGCTCCGCGGCGTCGAAGCTTGCGCAGCCGCTTCGCCAGATAGGCCGTCTTGCGGGTGCGGGTGCGCACGACGCTGCGCCTGCCCTCCGCCGTCAGGCTCACGCGGGTGACGCGACGGTCGCCGGCGTCTGCCTCACCGCGCACCAGACCGCGCTGCTCGAGAGAGGCCACCATGCGGGTGATGCTCGGCGGCGTGACGCGCTCGCAGGCGGCCAGCTTGCCGAGGGTGATCGGCCCGTGCAACTCGATGGTCACGAGGGCCGAGGTCAGCGACGGGCTCAGGTCTTCGGGCGTCTGACTGCGCAGCCGTCTGGCCAACCGGTTGAGCACGAGACGCAGGCGCGCTGCCAGCTCTGGTTCGGCTAGGTCGGGCTCGCGAGGATCGAGCGTGACGTCGGATTCGCTGTTCATGGAGATAGTTTACCATGCTAATTAGCAAGAGAAACAAGCTGGCCCACGGGCCGGCGCCGAGCAGCGCCTGCGGCGGTGCGGCTCCACTCAGGATTTGCGGCAGTACAATGCGCGAATGCCGCTCCTTCGCCGCATCGGACCCGACGAGCTGCGCGCCCGCCGTTGGGAGCTCCTCGCCCTCACCAGCGTGGGCGCCTTCATGACCCCGCTGGACGGCAGCATCGTGGCGGTAGCGCTGGCCAAGATGGGGCCGGCGCTGCACCTGAGCTTCAGCGCCAGCATCTGGGTGCAGGCGGCGTATCTGCTGGCCACGGCGGTCCTCCTCATACCTCTGGGCCGACTGGCCGACCAGCACGGCCGCGTGCGTTTCTACCTGGCGGGCATCGCCATCTTCACGGTGGGCTCGGTGCTCGCGGGCATGAGCATGAGCGGCCCCTGGCTGATCGCCAGCCGCGTCATCCAGGGCGGCGGCGGGGCGCTGCTGAGCGCCACGTCGGCGGCGATCGTTACGTCGGTCTTCCCGGCACATGAACGCGGTCGCGCGCTGGGCATCAACGTGATGGCCGTGTACCTCGGGCTGAGCGTGGGCCCCGTGCTGGGCGGCCAGATTGTCGACCATCTGGGCTGGCGCTGGATCTTCTTCGTGAACCTCCCTATCGGCCTCGTCGTATTCCTTTGGGGCTGGCTGCTGCTGCCGCGCACTGCCAGCGAGAACCGGGAGGCGCCGCGCCCCGATTTGTTAGGCTCCGCGCTGCAAGCCGTCGGCCTGGCCTGCCTGCTCGTGCCTTTGACCTTCGCCTCGGAATGGGGCTGGGCATCAACGCGCACGGTGAGTCTGCTGGGCATCGCGGCTTTGAGCTTCACCGGCTTTGCGCTTACCGAGCGGCGCGTGCGCGAGCCCCTGCTCGACATGGATCTGCTGCTGCACAATCGCCTGTTCGCGGCGGCCAATGTGGCGGCGCTGCTCAACTACATGGCCATGTATGCCGTCAGCGTGCTCACCGCGATCTACCTCGAGGTAGTCCAGGGCAGGTCGGCCGGGCTGACCGGCTGGATCATGCTGGCCCAGCCCGCCGTGCAGACCGTGGTGAGCCCGTTCGCCGGCCGGCTCAGCGACAGATTCGGCTCGCGTGCGCTCAGCACACTGGGCATGCTGCTCACCGCCGCCGGCATGGTGTGGCTTGCCCTTCTGCCGCGCACGGCGAGCGTGCCCCACATCATGGGAGCGCTGTTCCTGGTGGGTCTGGGCTTGGCCACCTTCAGCGCGCCCAACACCAGCGCCATCATGGGCAGCGTGGCAAGGCCTCAACTGAGCCTGGCGAGCGCCTTCCTGGGCGCCATGCGCACGACAGGCATGGCCCTCAGTGTTGCCTTGCTTGGAGGTATCGCCGCCAGCCAGCTGGGCCGCGCCGGCAGTCGCATCTTCTACGCCCAGGGCCAAGCCGCCGCTGCCGCCGCCAGCAGCTACGCCACCGGCTACCGGTACGCGATGCTCACCGGCGCCTGCCTCGCGATCGTCGGGGCGTTGGCTTCGCTCACGCGGGGTTCGCAGAAGCCGGGTGAGGTCGCCGCGCTGCGGTCGCGCTGAGCCCAGCCGACTCAGCTTGCGAAGTACTTGATGAGCATCTGCTCCTCCGCCGGGGTAACGACGGCACCTTGCTGGATCATCTGGTCGATCAGCGCCTGGGCCTGAGAGGCACTCGCGGCCCGGTACTGCAGAGCCGGGGCGCTCGAATGACAGCTGGTGCACTGGGCATCGATGATCGCCACGGCGTGCGCGCCCGACGACGAGCTCGACGATGACCCCGAAGAGCCCGCCGTTGAGCCCGACGACGCGCCCGAAGAACTGCTTGTGGAAGATCCGGCAGTCGCGGCCGCCGAGGAGCCGCTGCCGAAGGCTGCGGCCGTGTCGCCAGAACCGTTCCGGCGCTGGGCGACCAGCGACCGCCGGAACCCGGCGAGGAGCTGCCGCTACTCGGCCGCATTGAGCTTGGCGTTCGGGTGTATTAGCGTGAACTGCACGGGCGGCATGCCGTGGCTGAGGGCGTACTGCAACCCCTGGGGGCTGAGGGTACCGTTCCAGTCGGAGAAGTTGAGGCGCGCGCGGCCGGCGCTGATATCGTGCTGCGCCAGCCACGAGAAGGGCGCGATGTCGACCGCCCACCACCACGCAGTCTGATTACTGTGGCAGTCGTAGCAGGCGCGTTTGGCGATCGCCCTGGCCTGGGCTGAGGTCCACTTGAACCGGGCAATCACCGGTGGGTTGTTGTGGTTACGACCGTAGGGCACGAACTGGATGAGCACGAACACGGCAAGCAGGCCCCCCGGGACAAGGAGGATGCGGCGCGTGCGTGAGCGCCTGCGGCGGTAGTAGGTGATGGGCATGTTCGCTCGCTTCCGTCGCGGGACGATGTCGCGCACCATACCCGAGCCGGACGCCTGCTGCGCCCTCCACAGGCGCTTTCTCACGACACTTAACACTACGACAACAGGGGGTTCATATGGGGCAACGTCGCGGGCCAGGCGCGGGCCCGGCACACCGCCACGCCCCGACACAGCCGCCTCGTCGCACGAACGCCCGGGCGCGGCCGCCGCAGCCGTCACGCAGCCGCGGCTACCCGCGCGCGAACGCCTATCGCATGAGGTTCGGGCTCAGCAACCGACTGGCTCCCGAGACGACGTAGCCGCCGTGGTAGCCGATGAAGGCATGTGCTCTTGTACCACCAATTTGATTGGTACAACAAATTAGATTTTCTTTCCCGAGGGATATCCGTTACACTCGAAGGGCGCTTCTTCCGGTTCCACCAACCCGAGCGCACACCCCCGGAGCCTGGCGTCACGAAGGACACATGAACGCTCGCGACCTACGTACCTCCGCCATCAGCGACGACCTGCGAACCGTCTACGCAAGCATGCAGCAGTTGATAGTGCCGGCGTGGCTCAAGCTCGACCTCACCATGGCGCAGTTCAAGGCCCTGGTCGCCGTAGAGCGCAGCTCGGGCATCGGCGTCTGCGGCCTGGGCCGCGAGCTCGGCATCGGCGAGTCGGCGGCCAGCCTGCTGGTCGACCAGCTCGTGCGCCGCAAGTACATCGGCCGCAAGACCGACCGGGCCGACCGCCGGCGCGTGCTGCTCGCCATCACGCGGCGCGGTGAGGAGCGCCTGCGCGAGCTGCGGCAGGGCAGCCGAGAGGTCCTCAGCCAGTGGCTCACCGAGCTCGACGAAGACGCGCTCGAAGCGCTGGCCGGCGGGGTCAGTGCGCTCGCCGCGGCGGTGCGCGCCGGCAAGACTCGTACGGCAGAGAAGGCAACCGCGGAGAATCCTGTACCATGAAATCATCCGAACCGGCGGCGCTCGCCGCCGAGCCCGGCACGCCCCTGCACCGGCGCGTCCCCTATAAGTGGATCGTGCTCTCCTGCACCACGCTGGGCGTCATCATGGCGGTGATCAACGCCTCGAGCCTGCTGATCGCGCTGCCGGCGATCTTCCGGGGTATCCACTTGAGTCCCCTCGTGGCGGGCAACTTCACCTACCTGCTCTGGATCCTCATGGGCTACGGCCTGGTTTCGGCGGCGCTGGTCGTTACCGCGGGCCGCATCGGCGACATGTACGGTCGCGTGCTCATCTTCAAGCTGGGCTTCGTGATCTTCACGGCCGCCGCCGTGGGTCTCTCGCTCGTGTGGAGCACAGGCTCGGCGGGAGCGCTCGAGATCATCGCCTTCCGTATGATCCAGGCGGTGGGGGGCTCCATGATGATGGCCAACTCGGCGGCCATCCTCACCGACGTCTTCCCCGCCGATCAGCGCGGCATGGCCCTGGGCATCAACGGTGTGTCGCTGCTCGCCGGGTCGTTCATCGGCCTCATCCTGGGCGGCGTGCTGGCCGCCGTGGATTGGCGCCTCGTCTTCTTGATCAATGTCCCTCTGGGGGCGATCGGCATCGCTTGGGCGCTCTGGCAGCTGCGCGAGGTGGGTGAGCGCCACCAGGCGCGCATCGACTGGCTCGGCAACCTCACCTTCGCCGCCGGCCTCGCCGTGCTGCTCACCGGCATCACCTATGGCATCAAGCCCTACGGCGCCTCCAACATGGGCTGGTCGAGCCCCTTCGTGATCACCATGATCTGCGCCGGCATCGCCCTGCTCGTCGCCTTCGTCTTCATCGAGCTGCGCGTGACCGAGCCCATGTTCAACCTCGCGCTGTTTCGGATTCGCGCCTTCGCCGCGGGCAATCTCGCAGTGGTGCTTTCGTCCACCGCGAATGGCGGCATGCAGTTCATGCTGATCATGTGGCTCCAGGGCATCTGGCTGCCGCTCCACGGCTACAGCTTCGAGCAAACGCCGTTGTGGGCCGGCATCTACATGCTGCCCATGACCCTGGGCTTCCTCGCTGCGGGGCCAGTGTGTGGCATGCTCTCCGACCGCTTCGGAGCACGCCCCTTCGCCACCGCCGGCATGCTTCTCGCGGCAGCGAGCTTCTTGCTGCTCATGTCGCTACCGGCGAACTTCGCCTACTGGCTCTTCGGCCTCGTGCTCTTCCTCAACGGCGCCTCGTTCGGCATGTTCGCGGCGCCCAACACCGCTGCCATCATGAACAGCGTTCCGGCGCGTAACCGCGGCGTGGCCTCCGGCATGCGCGCGACCTGCCAGATGCTCGGCATGCCGCTCTCTATCGGCGTCTTCTTCTCGCTCATGGTGGTGGGCCTCACCACGCACGTGCCGGGCGCCATGTTCGGCGGCCTTACCGCGCAACACGTGCCGGCGGTGGTCGCGACACCGCTCTCTCACATGCCCCCCACCGGCTACCTGTTTGCCGCCTTCCTGGGCTACAACCCCCTGAAGCAGCTGCTCGGCGCGCACGTGCTGGGAGCTCTCCCCGCGATCAACGTGCAGACACTGGTGAGCAAGGCGTTCTTCCCCTCGCTGATCGCCAGCCCGTTCAAGGACGGCATCGTCGACGTGCTCGTCTTCGCCTCGGTCATGTGCCTGGTGGCGGCCCTGGCTTCGTGGCTGCGCGGCGGCAAATTCGTGCACGAGGAGGCTCACATAGTGCACGGTCACCATCAGCCCAGGCACGCATCTCGCCGTCTGGGGGAGTCTGTTGAGGGCGAGACGCCCGACTGCTGAGCGGGTCGTCTGATCGTCAACGCCGTGGCTGCCGACGAGCCGAGCTCCACCGGGGTCTCGGTCACCACCACCGCGTCGACCTCGCCGGCAGCGAGGCTTTTCACCTGCGCCCCCCCTTCTCGCGGCGGGGCGCCAGGTCGCCACCAGCGCGGCGCACAGCACCGTCGCCGTAGCGAGCCCGCACGCGGTCGACGGCCTCGTCGGCAGCCAGCTCACGCCGGGGCTCTTCGAGCTCGAGCTGCGCCTCGTCGGTGAGTCCGCTGAGGGTGAGGCCTACGAGGCGCAGGCGGCCACCGCGCCCATGCAGCTCGCCGAGCAGCGCCAGGGCCGCTTCGTAGATCACCGTCGTGCTGCCGGTCGGCGCCGGCAGGGTGCGCTGCCGGCTCCGCGTGTGGAAGGCCTCGTCACGAAGCTTCACGGCCACCGTGCGGCAGGCGTAACCGGCGCGGCGCAGGTCGCTGGCCGTGTGGTCGACGAGGCCGAGCAAGGTCGCAGCCAGCAGGTCGGCGGCGGCGACGTCGCTGGCGAAGGTCACCTCGCGGCCCAGGGATTTGGGGGCCGCGGGGGCCGCCTGAACCGACGAGTCGCTGCCCCCGAAGGCGAACTCCTTGAGCGTCGCAGCGCCGCTCGCGAACGACGTCTCGAGCAGCGCCGGCGGCGCGTCTTGCAGCTCGCCGATGGTGCTGATGCCGAGGGCGCCCAGACGCTCCACGCTCACCGGCCCGATGCCGGAGATTGCCCCCACAGGCAGGCCGCGCAAGCGACCGTGCACGTCCGCCTCCGTGAGTGTGGTGAGGCCACCGGGCTTCTCCAACTCAGCGGCCAGCTTGGCGAGCAGCTTGGTGGGCCCGCAGCCAATGGAGCACGAGAGTCCGAGCTCCTCGCGCACCAACCGCTGGATTTGTCGGGCGATCTCCTGCGGCGCGCCGAAGAGACGCCGGCAGCCGGTTACGTCGAGGAAGGCCTCGTCGATGGAGACCGGCTCGACGAGATCGGTGAAGCGCCCGAAGAGCTCGAGCAAGCGCTCGTGCACGGCCATGTAGGCCGCCATGTCGACCGGCCGCAGGACGGCCTGGGGGCAGAGGCGCTGGGCCCGCGAGATGGGCATGGCCGTGCGCACACCGCAGGCGCGGGCCTCATACGAAGCGGTGCTCACCACGCCGCGGCTCTCGGCACGACCGCCGACGATGACCGGGCGCCCGCGCAGCTCGGGGCTTCGGGCCTGCTCGACCGAGGCGAAGAAGGCGTCCATGTCGATCAACAGGATAGCGTGGCTCATTGGGGCTCATCCTGATGGTCGCACGGCGCTCTGTCGAGCTGTCTTTGCAGCCCCTGCTAGCTCTCAGACCACCAGCACGATCTTGCCCAGTTTGCCGCCGGCGGCGAAACGCTCGTAAGCGGCCTCGGCCGCGGGCAATGGGAAAACGTCGTGCACGGGCACGCGCAGGCGACCGTCGGCGAGCAAGGGAAGGGCACTCGCCTCCAAGGCGGCGATCACGGCCGCCTTCTCGCCGCGGCTGCGGGCTCGCAAAGTCGAGGCGTAGAGGCGCGCCCGCCGGCTCATGAGCTGCTGCAAGTCGATCTGTACCTGGGCGCCGCTGCCGACACCGATGATCACAACCCGTCCCGTGATCGCGAGATTCTCCAGGGCACGCAGCAAGCTCGCCGCACCGACGAGCTCGAGCACCACGTTGTAGGGACCGTGCTCGGCGATCTCCGCAGCCTCTATCACCTCCGTCGCGCCGAGCTCGGTGAGCGCCTCGCGCTGGGCATGGTCGCGCACCGCGGCGACCACCGTGGCGCCGGCGCTGGCGGCGAGCTGCACCGCGGCACTGCCGACGCCCCCGGCCGCCCCCGTCACCAGGAGACGCTCCCCCAGAGTGAGACCGGCCTGAGCGAAGAGCGCGTCGTAGGCGGTGGCGAAAGCCTCGACGAAGCCGCCGGCCGGCGGCCATGCCACGGTCGGAGGCGCCGCCAGAGCGTGCGCCTCGTCCACCGCGGCCAGCGTCGCCTGGCCGCCGCCGCCGAGAAGCGCCATCACGCGAGCGCCGGGCGCGAACCTGGTCACCCGCGCACCCACGGCCACCACATCGCCGGCCATCTCCAGGCCGGGGATGTCGGCCGGCCAGCCGGGCGGCGGCGGGTAGAGGCCCCGGCGCTGCATCAGATCGGCGCCATTTACCCCAGCTGCACGTACGGCCACCAGCAAATCGTGCTCGCCCACCTGGGGGTCGGGCCGTTCTCGCCAGTGAAGCCGGCCGTCTTCTATCACAACCGCATGCATCGCGGCCCTCCTCGCTCGGTCACGCGCCCCTGCTGCCGGGAGCTACGGCTGCGGGCGAGCCCGCGCAGCAGGCCTGCCGTCGCCGTAGGCTTCCTCGAGCATGGTCGCCAAGGCGCGCAACTCGGTCGCTCCGTCGCCTACGTAGGCAGAGCCGTGCATCGTGGCGCACACTCGTGGCCGCAGCGCCGCCAGCCTCTCCAAGCGTGCCTGCGTCTGCGGCGTCCACGGCACGTACCAGTCCAGAGGCGTGCCGCGGGAGCTCTCGAGCATGGCTCTCATCGCGGCGACGCGGCTCTCCGTGGTCGTCGCGGCCACATCCCCGGTCTGATGCAGCAGGTCCGAACAGAACAGCACGCCGGTCGTCTCGTCGAACAGGTGGCCGGCGTCCCAGCCGTGCGGCAGGTGCGGCGTAGCGAAGAAGCGCAGGCGGTGCGCACCGGTGGTCAGCGTCTCGCCGTCGCCAAGCGGCCGCACCTTGGCGAAGGCGTAGTCGGCGGCGCTCACGAGGGCGCAGTTGGCGCTGCAGGCGGCCTGCGCCGGAGCCTCCTGGAGCCAGTAGTTGAGAGCGCCGCACTCATCCGCCTCGAAGTGGCTGAACACGATCCATCGCAGCGAGCCCGGATCTGCGACCTCCGCGACGGCATCGCGTACGCGCTCGAACATGCGCCGTGTGCCCGTGTGGTAGAGCAGCGGCTGCGCGTCACGGATGAGGAACTGGCGAAACTGCAGGTCGGCGGCCTCCACATACGTGCAGATGCTGAAGACGTCAGGCGCGATCTCGTTGATGGTGGTCTTCATCGAGTGCCCTCCATGCTCAGGACGGCCCGCCGTCGGCTCGGGTCGCGCCCGCGGAAGTCGCCGTCCAAGGCGCCGATGAGCCGCTGGTGAGCAGCTCGCTGACCTCCCAGAGGCGCCGCGCCACAGCTTCGTCGAGGGCCTCCGGCGGCGGTGTCTTGGGCCGCTTGTCGAAGAAGTACGTGCCCGTCACGCCCGTCACCTCGGGCGAGCTCGCCAGGTACACGATCGTCTCGGCGCCCTTCTTGGGACGGCGGGCGAACACCTGGGCGGCCCGCGTACCCAGGCGCAGGGGAGCTCCCAGGCCGGCGCCGAAGCCCGTGCTCACGAAGCCCGGGTGCACGCAGTTGACGATCACCCCCGAGCCCTCC
Organism: uncultured Thermoleophilia bacterium; assembly: GCA_963848545.1. Taxonomy (GTDB): domain Bacteria; phylum Actinomycetota; class Thermoleophilia; order UBA2241; family UBA2241; genus CAIXSE01. Next base: position 7,859 of record CAWKEZ010000057.1, on the reverse strand, counting down.
AGGCGACGCGCCAGCTCGAACGTGAAGAGGATGTTGGCCAGCTTGGCGTTGGAGTATGCGCGAAACGGCCTGTAGCCCCGTTCCGACTGCAGGTCGGCGAAGTCGATGTGCCCTCGGGCCGAGGCGTCCGAGGAGGTGCTCACGATACGCGCCGGGGCGCTCGCCTTGAGCACCTCGAGCAGCTCGGTGGTCAGCAAGAAGTAGGCGAGGTGATCGAGGGCGAAAGTGAGCTCGAGGCCGTCCCCCGTGAGGCGCCGGCTGCCGAAGACGCCGCCGGCGTTGTTGATGAGCACATCGAGGTGGGTGTGGCGCTCCCTGAACTCGGCGGCCACACGGCGCACGTCGCTCTGCCGGGAGAGGTCGCCGACGAGCAGCTCCAGGCGCTCGCTGCCGGTGGCGGCGCGCAGTTGCGCAAGCGTGCGCTCGCCGCGCTGCCGGTCGCGAGCCACTACGACCAGCGCGGCGCCCAGCGCGGCGAGCTCCGCAGCGGCGGCCGCGCCGATGCCTGAGGTCGCGCCGGTGATGAGGATCAGCGTGTCCGCCAGCGGCGGTCGCGCCGCAGCCATCACGCGCTCATGTGTCGCTGCAAGGAGAACGCTCGCATGAGCATCCTGTTCCCCGCGCGCTAGCCGGGCAATCCGTCGCTCCCTGGCGCGCGCTCCCTCAGAGGCGATCCCGCCTCAAGGTGTGACGTACGCGCACCGCGGAGAGACCGAGAACACCATGCCCACGTTGGCGAAGGTGCGCAGCACACCCGAGGCGACGCCGAACGAGCGGCCCGGCGCCGGCTTTCAGGACGCCGGTGACGACCACCAGCAGGGCAAGCCCGGTGTGAATGGGCTCGTCGGCCGGCCGTGAACGGACGGTCGGTGCCACGACAGTTGCCTTGGCGGGAGCCTCGTTAGTCAGAACGAGCCGCCACGGGCCGCGATGGTCTGCTTCAGGAAGGTGTTGTGCAGCGAGCTCGTGGGGTCGTCGCCCCAGCGGCAGAGGAGCTCGAACATCGGCTTCGTCACAGTGAGGGCCAGGAGACCGGGCGCGAGGTGCTTGCGCATGGCCTGGTCGGTGGCGCCGATGATCGCCCGCGGGGCGTCGAGATCGCCGATCGCCGATCGCCGAGGCGAGCTGCCCACATCCGGAGCTGAACGGCGCCATTACCGAGGGGTCCTCGGGCCGGCTGTAGTAGGAACAACCGGTCACGATCACCGCGAGCTGATCGGGGTTCACATAGAACGTAATGGAACGCAGGTACTCGTACTGGCTGGCCTTCAGCGGACCGAGGAGGATGTGCTCATGGCGGGGCTGGTAGCCGGGCGCCGCGTCGAGCCACAGGTTCATGAGCTCATGCGAGGCGCGCAGTCCCTCCTCGTCGACCAGGAACTTGACCATCGCCTCGCGGGTGCGGGTCTGGAGGCCGAGCAAGTGGGGTGCCCCGCAGCCGTGCTTCTCCTTGGTGATATGCAGCGTCTTGCCCTCACGCCAGCGCACGTAGGAGGCAAACGCACACTCGCGGGCCCTGGTGGGCTCAACCAGCGGCGCGAACGGTGCCGCGTCGGGGGCGTCGTAGAGGCCGATCAGTGGTTCTCTGATCGACAGGGTCTCGACGATCGTGGCAGGGTCGGGTTGCATAGCGGCCTCCTGGGATTCTGTCACCGAGACAACGCGAACGGCTGCCGCGGCGCACTTGAGATGGTCATTGGCTCGCGCCTGCGAGCCCTGCGATCAGCCGTTCGAGGGCGGGCAGGCCCGTCGCCAGCGCGGCCCTTTCGTCGGCGCTGAGGTCGCCGAACGCGGCCGCCAACAGCTCCGCGCGGCGATCGCGCCAGGCCGCCAGCCGCGCCTCGCCCGCCGTGCTCAGCGAGAGGCGCGCCACGCGGCGGTCGGCGGCGTCGCTCTCACGCACCAGCAGGCCCCGTGAGCGCAGCTCATTCACCAGAGTGCTGACGGTGTTGGCGGCGAGCCGTAGTTCGCCGGCGGCCTCGGCTACGCCGCTGCCGGGCCGCTCGGCCACGAGATGCAGCAGCTCGATCTGCGTGCGCGGCAAGGGCTCGTAAGGCCAGTCGTGCTGCACCGCCCTTCGCAGCACACGGCGCAGGCGTGTGAGGCCCGCACGGCCACACGGCACATTGACACGGCAGGTCAGCGCCGCCAAGCCATTGACACAACCGCGCGGGCACGACAACATGCCGCCTACACGGCAGCCCGCAGGGCATGGCGGCGTGGTCATCCGCGGGCGCGAACCTCGTCCGCGAGGCCGGCGCCCGAGGAGGACACAAGCGATGACGAGGGCGCTCGAAGCGCGGCCTGCGGCATGTGCACGAACCACCGTGCTGGTTCTCGTCGTGGCCCTGATGTTGGCCTGGGCCGCCGGCCGGCCCGGCGCCGCCGCGGCCGGCGGCGTCGGCACGTGGACGAACCTCACGGGCGCGACGGGCACCACCACCACGCAGGTCACGGCAGTGGCAACGCCGAACGGTCTGCTGCACGTGGTGTGGGTCAGCGACGCAGCGACCCCCGGCCTGCAGAACCTCATGTACCGCACGGTCACGGCCACGGGCTCGTTTGGCGCCAAGCGCACCATCCAGGCGAACTGGTCGGTCCTGAACGACCCCGATATCCTCTACGACCCATCGGCCGCGGAGCTCGGCATCGTGTTCAGCGGCATGCGCTCGGCGAACCTCGGTGAGATCTACGACGGGCTGACAGTGAGCGTGTCGTCCAACGGGGGCGCCACGTGGGCGCTCGATCCGTACGGCGTCTTCGACCCGCCAGGCTCCAGCGCGTACAGCAGCCCCGTCAGCGCCATCGGCGCCGGCGGCGTGCAGTACAGTACGTGGTACGGCGACGACGGCGTCTGGGTGCTGCGCGGGGTAAGCGGCAAGGCCCCGGCCCACAACTACCAGAGCGGGCTCGGCGACTTTGGCCAGTTCTCAAACTTCGGGCTCGACAAAAACGGCACCCTGCGGCTGGTCTGGGCATCCAACGCGACCGGTACGTCAGGCCTGTGGACGGCGGCCGTCAACCAGACGAGCGGCGCTCCCCTCGGCTCCCCGGTGGCGCTGCCGGGCAGCACCACGAAGTACGGCGGCACGCCGCAGTTCGACATGGAGCTCTCGAGGGTCGCCGTGACGGGACGTCCCCAAGGCGGAGGGGTCTTCGTCGCGTATCCGACCGGGTACCCGACGACGAACACGGTGCGCCTCTGGAAGCTCTCCGGCTCAAACATCACGAGCTCGGTGATCGCCGGAGGTTCCGCCGGCAAGAGCGAAGCGGCGCTGGCCGCGGGCGCGGACGGGCGTCTCTGGGTCGTTTGGAGCCAGCACGCCGGCGAACGCGACCGCGTGTACGTGCGGCGCTCCAACACCTCGGCTACCAAGTTCGGCCCGGTCAAGTACTACACCACGCCCGCCTCCTACCCGACCGTGTACCACCTCGCCGCGATCGTGCGCAAGGGCAAGCTGGACGTGCTCGCTCACCTCGGCGGAGCCAAGGGCGAGTCGACCTGGCATATCCAGTTCGCGCCGCCCACGTGAGGGCGGCGGGGCGCACCCGGCAGCGCGTCTCTACTGGAGCCCGGCGACGACCTCGTCGAGCCTCGCGGCCAGCTCAGGGGGCAACGCGGGCGCCCGATGCGTCGCGACGAGTTCCCGCGCCTTGCGGCGGGCCTTCTCCGTGAGGTCAAGGCCCCCGCTCGCCAGCCAGCGCTCATAGCCCATGCGGTTGAGCAGCTCCGGCTGCCACTGGTTAGCGCGCCAGTGCTTCGCCGTGTGCCGCTGCCCGAGGAAGTCGCCGCCCGGGCCTACCTTGGCGAGCACATCGACCGCCAGGGTCTCCGCCGACACGTCGATGTCGGCCAGCAGGCAACGATCGCGAGCGATGAACTCGGCGACCATCACGAGCTCCTCGAGTGAGCCGGTGAGCCCGAAATCGAGGTACCCCACGTCGTGGTTGAGGTTGGAGCCAAGCTGCATCGAGAGCTTGGTGAGCTCGTCCGCCTCCATGCCCGCCTGGGCGTCGATCACCTGAGCGTCGGTGTGGCCGCTGAAGCCCCAGTTGGGCAGATCGAGCCACTTCGCCATCTCCACCTCACAGGCGTAGGCGCGCACGAACTCGGGCGAGTTGTACATCGACTGGGCGGTGGCCATGTCGAGCACGTTAGGTCCCTGGCCGATCACGAAGGGCGCACCTGGGGCGTGCAGTTGATGCATCACAAGGCCGAAGAGCGCCTCGGCGATACCGAGCGTCACCTGCCCGGCCGTGGTGATCGGCGCCGTGCCGCCGGCCATGGGTGAAGGGCAGTAGGTCGAGGGAATCCCGCGCGCGGCGCAGAAGAGCAGCTTGTCGACCGTCTCGAAGGGGTGGCTGAGCGGGCTGACGGGCTGGTTGTACATCACAAAGTAGGGCTTGACGCGCAGATCGTCGGCGCCGCCACGCACGGCGCACGCCATGCGCCACATGGGCTCCACGGTCTCTACGCCGCCGGCCGTCATGACCAAAGGCTTGGTGGTGGCCGCGATCATGGCGCGAAACTGGCGCGGATAAGCCTCTGCCGCATCCATGCCGTCGGGATAGGCGCCCGACATCACAAAGTCGATCTCGGGCAGAGCGTCACAGAGGCGCGCCGCCACGCTCACGTCGGCCAGGGCGGCCAGGCGGCGCTCGCCGGTCTCCAGGTCGTACAGATGCATGAGGTCTGAGCCGTTGCCGAAGTACGAGGCACGGCCGCCCACTTCCAGGGCCGGCGCGCCGGCGCGATCGTAGACAGTGAAGCTCGCCGGCGCCGTCTCGCGGGCCTTCTGCACCAGCTCCGCCGGGACATGAATGAGACCGCCGGCGTCGCGAGCACAACCGCCGGCCAGCATCACCGTCTCGCCGCCCTCGTGATGCACCTTCATACCTATGTCGGCGAGAATGCCCAATGCAGCGTCGTAGATCTGCTGCTTCTGGGGCTCGCTGAGAAAGGCCGTGCGGCCCGTGCCGCTGCGATGACTGGTGACCTTCATGGACGCCTCCTCGCGCGCGCCGCTGCGCGCCGTGGCACGGCCCGCCCGGCGACCTCAAGAATGGTGGTAGCGCTCGTCCTTGCGGTAGAGCTCGGCGGCCCGTGCCACCGCGTCGCGGTCTAACTCGAAGCCCAGCCCGGGCTTCTCGAGCGGCCCGATCCTGCCCCGCACGGGGGTGAGGTCGGGAGCCGAGATCAGGTCCTCGACGAGCAACTGATGCATGATCTGGTTGCCTTCGGTGAGGTTGGCGGTGCGCAGGCCGAGATGGTGCTGGGCGCAGTCGGTGATGCCCGAGACGCCCTGCCCGTGCAGGCAGATCGGCACCCCGGCGGCCTCGGCGATGGCGGCGGCCTTGCCGAAGGCCAGAAGGCCACCTGCCTCTTGCGGCGAGAGCACGATCACGTCGGCGGCCCGCTGCCGGCAGATCTCGTACACGTCGGCCGGGGTGAACACCGCCTGGTCGGCGGCGATGGGCGTACCTACCGCCTCTCTGACCTGGCGCAGCGCGGCGATGCTCATGAGCGGCGTGGGCTGCTCGATCCACTCGGGCTCGAACTCGCGCAGACGGCGGATCATGTGAATGGCCTCGGCCACGCTCCAGGCACAGTTGGGGTCGAGCCGCAGGCGACGGCGGCCAATGACCTCGCGCACCGCCGCCGTGTTGCGCAGGTCGGCATCCTCGCCGCGGCCGACCTTCAGGTAGATGACGCCGTACCCCGCCGCGGCGAGGTCGCGCGCGTCTTCCACGAGCTCTTCTGTGGTGTCGCCCTGCACGAAGCCGAAGTAGTCGACCTCGTCGCGCACGGCGCCGCCAAGGAGCCGGTACACAGGCCAGCCGGCGGCCTGGCCGAGGACGTCCCACAAGGCCATCTCCAGACCGGCGAGCACGAAGTCGGCGTACCAGGGCGTGTGGTTGAAGCTCCCCAGGAAGCGCGCCTTGGTGATCAACCGCTCCACATCGAAGACGGGCTCGTCGATGAACAAGGGCGTCACGCCCTGCAGCGCCGCCACGGTGCCGTCCGCCGGGAAGGCGGCGACCGATTCGCCGATGCCGAGAATGCCCTCGTCGGTCGCGACCTCCACGAGCACCACACCGGCGCCGTAGTCGACGCGCCCAGCCCAGTGATACGGCTCCTTGTAGGCAAGAGCCAGAGGTGTGGTCTTGATGCTGGCGATCTTCATGATCCTCCTCGCGATGCGGCTCGGCAGTCGATCAGGCTTGGCGGCCTCGTTGTGGCACGAATGATACGCCGGCGCGCGCCAAGACATGCGCAGCCGGCCGCGGCGCTACCCGCGACCCGGCGTATCCTCTTCCTTCAACATTCTGGCCCGCAGCACCATGCGGTCCCTCCAGGCGAGGTAGGCGTCGTGATCGCTGCCCCGCAGCAACGGACGCAAGCCCTCGACGGCGCGCCGCACGAACGCCTCGTCGAAGTCATCCACCGTGCCCAAGGTGCGGAAGCCTTCGAGCATGTAGCTCTTGTACTTGCGCAGCCCCTCGCCCAGATTGGCCGAGTTGAGCTCCTCCACCCCGTAGGGACCGGTAAACGCCCAGCGCAGACCGAGGCCGTCGGTGAGCGCCTTCTCCACCGCCTCCACGGAGCAGATGCCCTCGCGCACCAAGTACAGCGCCTGCTGGATGAGCGCCAGCTGCAGACGGTTGAGCACATAGCCGTACCACCTCGCGACAGCGCACCGGCTTCTGCCCCACCGCCTCCATGAACCGCACGGCACATGTCTTGGCCGCCTCGCTCGCCGCGTCGCCGGCGATCTCCATGAAAGGCAGCAAGTAAGGTGGATTGGTCGGGTGAGCCACGAGACGGCGCTCGGGGTAGTTTCTGACCTTGCGCGCGATGTCTGCCCGCATGAGGCCCGAGCAGCTCGAGGCGATCACGACGTCGCGCGCGGTCAGCTCGGCCGCGTCGGCGAAGACGCGCTGTTTGAGCTCGAGGTCTTCGGGGAGCGCCTCCTGCACGTAGTCGGCGCCCTCCAGCGCGCTGGAAAGATCGTCGAAGGTCCGCAACCGCCGCAACGAGGCGCGCAACGTCTGCCCGTCGATCACCCCTTCGGCCTTCAGAGACTCAAGACCCCCGCGCACGCGAGCGGTGACCGAGTCGAGACTCGGCGAGGGTCCGTTGTAGAGGTTCACGCGGCGCTCGTGGCGCGAGAACACCACCGCCCAGCTGAAGCCGATGAAGCCACAGCCCAGCACCGCCACCGTCTTGATGTCGTCGGCGTCTCGCATGGTCGCTCCCGAGTCCGCTTGCCGGCTTACCATCAGGGACGCCGATCGGTGGGGAGCAGCGAGCAGACCGCGTCATCGCTACGCTCGGACCCGCGCCGCACCAGGCTATGCAAGGTGCCTTCGCGCTGGAAGCCGCTCTTCGCGGCCACCCGCAGTGAAGCCAGGTTACGCGTGTCGGCACCAAGGTCGAGTCGCGAGAGCCGCAGCTCGGCGAACGCCCAATCGGCGGCCAGCGCGACCGCGCGGGTGGCGACGTTCCTGCCTCGAGCCGCGGGATTCACCCGGTAGCCGATCTCGCCGATGGCGTGAGGCAGATCGATATCGACGTTGAGACCGCCCAGCAGGGTATTTCGCGTGGCGTCGGCGATGGCGAAATGGGCCTGTCTCGCAGCCCACGATCCGGCGGCGAACTCAAGAAACCAGCGGCCTTCTTTTTCGGTGTACGGCCAGGGCACGTGCGTGAGCCAGCGTGCAGTCTCCTCGTCGATCGCCTCCACCAGCACCGGCAAGTCGTCGCTGCGGTACGGGCGTAACCGCAGGCCGGCACCCTCGAGGATCGGCGGCTCGGCGGGAAGCACGACCTCGGCGGTGGCCGCCCGCTCCGTCTGCGG
>CAWKEZ010000056.1:0-7609 GCA_963848545.1 uncultured Thermoleophilia bacterium | reverse complement strand
CGCGAGCAAGGTTGGCGGCATCGGCGCTCTGTTTGGTCTGTCCGATGATGACCTCGTCGACCTCCGCCGGCGCGACGCCGGCGCGCTCCACGACGGCGCGGATCACCAGCTCGGCAAGGCTCTCCGGTGGAACGTCTTTGATAGATCCGCCGACTCTGCCGAGCGCGGTGCGTGCGGCCGAGACAATGACGGCTTCATCCATGCTTGCTCACTCGTCCTTACGCGAACGCCATCATGCCGCCGTCGACGTACAAGACAGTCCCCGTGATGAAGTCGGATGCCGCCGAGGCAAGAAAGACCGTCGGACCGACGAGATCCGCGATATCGGCCATGCGCCCCATGGGCACGTTGAGCAGCATGCGTTCATACCGTGCAGCCTCGCTCTTGATGCGGTCGGCGGTCATCGGCGTTACGGTGATGATCGGACCGATGGCGTTGACGAACACCTTGTGCGGCGCCAGCTCGCAGGCCAGCTGCCGGGTGATCATGTCGACGGCACCTTTGCTCGCGCAGTACGCGCTGTTGCCTCCCGTAGCGCCACGCTGGCCGCGCACCGAAGAGAGGTTGATGATCTTGCCCCCACCCTGCTTGACCATCTGGGCGCCGAAGAGCTTGCAGGCCATCATCACGCCCTTGACGTTGACGGCGAACAGCTTGTCCCACTGCTCCATGGGAAACTCGGTCGCCGGCGCCTTGAAGTTGTAGCCAAGGGCGTTGACGAGAATATCGACCCGGCCCATGTCGGCCACCGTCTTGTCGACGACGCCCTGTACGCTGACCTCGTCGGTGCAGTCGACGACATACGTGCGCACCGACTGACCCGTCGCCTCGGTGAGATCGCCGGCGACCTGCTCGAGACCGCCCGGGGTGACGTCGGCGAGGGCGACCTGGGCCCCGTAGCGGACGAGCCCGGCAGCTATGGCACGCCCCATGCCGCCAGCGCCGCCCACGACCACGGCAGTCTTGCCCTGCAATGAGAAGAGATCGTCCATTCCCCCGACTCCGTTTCGTTCCGTCATTTCTTCACCACTCCAAGGATCTCGCGCGCCTCGTCCGGCCCAACCGGCTGGAGGTTGAGCTCCTCGGCGATGCGCACGGTCCGCTCGACGAGCTCGGCGTTACTCTTGGCCAGCAACCCCCGGGAGTAGTAGATGTTGTCCTCCAGGCCGACGCGCACGCAGCCGCCCATGATCATGGCCATGGTCGTCAGGGGCAGCTCGGCGGCCCCGGTGGCCGTCGTGTTGAAGTAGCAACCCTCCGGCAAGAACTGGTACATCGACACGAGGGTCTCGGGGGTCGCCTCGATGGCGCCCTGGTGCATCATTCCGAGCACGAAGTTCACGTAATAGGGCGGTTCGATAAGCTCCTTCTTGATGAGGTTGCGCACGTCCCGGTACATGCTCTGCGAGTAGCATTCCATCTCGGGCTTGATGTGCAGCGCCTTCATCTTGGCCGCCCACGCCTCGATGTCTTTGGTCATGTTCGAGAAAGGCTGGCCGGCGTTGGCGCCCGTCTGGCGCATCAAGGTGCCCATGTTCAAGGATGCCATCTCCGGATCGGCATCGAGACACGAGACGCGCTCTTCGATCGTCAGGTTCGTGCCGCCGCCGGTGGAGAACTGGACGATGACCTCGCGGCACTTGCCCCGCACCGCGGCCTGGATCTCGGCGAACTTCTCTTTGGTACTGCACGGCTTGCCCTGCTCGTCACGGGCGTGGATGTGCACGATGGCGGCGCCGGCGTTGTAGCACTCGAGCGACGCCTGGGCGATCTCGTCCGGCTGCTCCGGCACGCTCGGGTTCATCTCCTTGTTGACAAAGGCCCCGTTCAACGACGCCGTGATGACGACCTTACCTGCGGGCAACTTCATGACTCCTACCCTTCATGTCTGCGCTGGCTGCGGCGGCCGATTACGTTAGTCCCTTCCGCGAACCGGCCGCGCCGCCGTTAGACTCACCGCCGTTAGACTCACCGCCGCTAGACTCACCGCCGCTAGACTCGTCGATTGATCAGATCCTTCGTCTGGTTGAACACCTCGATGAGAGCGTCGTCGCGCTTCCTCAGAACTTCCCTCAGGTCACGGTCGCTGTAGTCGAAGAAGCCCTTGCCGCTCTTCACGCCCATCTCGCCATTCTCGACGGTGCTCGACGAGGCTGCTCGGCGAGTTGTCGATCGGAGGCTCGAGGAAGTCTGAGTTCTGCAAGTTGTTGAGGCTAAGGTCGAGGCCGGTGAAGTCGTAGCGCTGGACGAAGCCGAGAACCATCGCCCGGGGGATGATGCTCGCCTTCACAGCGAGGTCGAGCTGGTCGGCCGTCATGTAGCCGTTGTCAAGCAGGAAGAAGACCTCGCGGCCGATGATCCGCAGGAACCTATTCACGCAGAACCCGGGGACGAACTTCTCCATCACCACGGGCACCCGTTCGACCTTCTTCAGCAGCGCGACGACCAGGTCTACGGTCTCGGCCGATGTCTCGGCCCCCTTCACGACCTCCACCAGCGGGATGATCTGCGGCGGCGCGAACCAGTGCGCGATCACGGTCTGCGGCAGGCGCCGCGCCGGGACGACGGCGTAGATGTTGAGATACGACGTGTTGCTCGTGAGCACCGCGTCGTCTGGGCACACCTTGTCGAGACCCTCGAAGACCATGCGCTTGGCCTCCAGGTTCTCGGCGATGCTCTCGATCACCAGACTTGCGCCTGTGCCCGCCGCTTCCAGCGATTGCGTGGGGCTGATACGGGCAATCGCCGCGGATACATCGTCGCTCGTAAGGAGGCCGTGCCTCACGAAGGTCTCCATGTTGGCGGCGGCGACCGACATGGCTTTCTCGAGGGTCTCCTTCTTGCGCGAATACAGGGAGACCGGATGGCCGGCGCAGGCAAACACTTGAGCGAGACCCGGGCCCATGGTCCCGGCCCCGACGACAGCCACCTTCTCGACGTCCATGACATGCACTTGTGACGCTCCTCTTGTTTCGACGCCGACCGGTTCAGCCAGTCCACAGTTGCCGGCTGTGGCAACCCGAGCCGCCTCCACGACCCATGAGGCCCATTCACACAATGGTATTCTCATACCACATCATGTGGTCACGCATACCATAGGGCTTACGCGGCCGCGGTTCAAGCGGCAACGCCCACGCGAAGTCTCACCGCCGGCAGCCATGTGGCGCACCATCGAGGCGCGAAGACGGGGAGGCTAGCGAAGCTCCTCGCCCGTGGGGGCATACCCGAAGAAAGCGGAGAAAGACGCTGCCGTAGTCTTGACGGCGGTGGCGCACAGCTCGCGGGCCTTCGCGTCGAAGCGGCCGGCCGGCACCACCACGGCCAGCGACGCGATGACCTTGCCCGTCTGGTCGCGAACCGGGGCCGCGACGGCGCAGGTGCCTGTGTCGCGTTCCTCAAGATCGAAGGCGACGCCCCTGCGACGCGCCTCCTCAAGCTGCAGCGCCAGCTCTTGCGGATCGGTGATCGTGAGAGGGGTGTGCTTCTCGTGACCGGAGTTGACGATGAGTTCGCGCTCCTCGTCCGACTTGGTCGCCGCGAACATCTTCCCGTGCGCATTCGCGGTGTCTCCGATGACACGACCGACAGCGACTTCTCGGCGGTGAGGGCGCGGCGAATCGGCCATGGCCACGCACACGGCGACCCCGTCGACCTCCACGGCGAGAGTGGCCGACTCCTCGGTCTGCTCCACGAGCGACCGCAGATACGGCTGGGCCATGGCGACGAGCTCCGCGTAGCCTTCAGACAAGTAGGTGGCCGCTAGCAGCGCCGGGCCGAGGCGGTACTTGCCCGTCACTTCATCGGTGACGAGGTATCCGGCCCCCATGAGGGTCCGGGCCATGCGGTAGGCGGTCATGCGGGGCAGCCCCAGCCGCGCCGTCACCTGGTCGAGGCTCCACTCGCGGTTCTCGGCGTCGAACAGCGAGACAACGGCCAACCCTTTCGCCAACGCCTGAACGACGAACTGGCCGTCGCCGCGCTCGGGGACTCCCCTACTGCGCGGGTGCTTGGCCTTAGGGCTGGATCTCGCCGTGGACATCGGAGTCCTTCCTCCTCATAGGGCCGCCCGACTGGTATGAGCATACCGCTCGACCACCGCGCCGTTCCAGTCGCGGGCCGGACCCCTCCTAGTTCGAGAACATATGGTCAATGTCGGCCGCGCTCACGTCGAAGCGGTTGCCGCTCGGCGCGAGCGCCTCCTGCATCATGAAGGCGGGCAGCCTGTCGTCGGCGGCCGTAAAGCCGGCGCGGCGATTGAAGTCGCGCTCCTGAAGCACTACCTGGGCGCCCATGCTGATCAGGTAGTCGTCCGGCAGCTGCCTGCCCGTGATGGCCGACGCGGCCGCCACGAAGTGCGCTTGGAGCTCGGGCATGTCGAGCGCCGGCAGGCAGGCGAAGAGGCACATGCCGAGCGCGTCGATCGCGGCGAAGTAGCACTGCAGGAACTGCGAGATTTCCGCCTGGCCCTGCGCCGAGCCCGGGTCGTAGTCTGGATTCGCGGGACTCGGCAGGGCATTGCCGGCGGTGTGGTCGGCGCCTTGCGGCGTGCTGGCGTAGGTCGTGCCCGTGCCCTTCAGCACGCGCGGATCGTAAGCGGCCATGCCTTGTCCCTTGACCGCGGGTACGCGGGCGACTCCCAGGGCGGCGCCCGTGGCGCAGCACCCGCTGGCGATCAGCCGGGCGTGCGGGTCGCCGGCGGTGACCTTGCCGACGAGCTCACGGACCGCGGCCGCGTCGCCCCATTGGAGCAAGCCACCCTCCATGGCAACGCCTATCGCCGCCCCCACCTCCATGGTGTCGAGGCCGAGATCGTCGCAGAGGCGATCGATGCGTGCGATCTCATCGAGGTCGGCGATGCCGCAGTTGGCGCCCAGGAGCCCGATGGTCTCGTACTCGATGCCCGAAGTGATCTCGTTGCCCTCGGCATCGGTGTAGACCTGGGAGCAGTTCACGATGCAGCCGGTCATGCCAGCGGTGCTTGGTGTGCGCGTTGGGGCGCGCCGAGAGGAGCTCGGCCATGTGCTCGCCGCTGATCTCTTGCGCACCCTCGAACACCCCCGCCGAGAAGTTCCTCGTCGTCAGGCAGCCCATCGAGTTCGTGAGGTTCACCAGGAAGGCGGAGCCCAGCGCCTCCAACGCCGCCATGGCGGGATGCGCGCGGATGCCCTTGGCGAGGGCGGCGGTCGACGCCTTGAGGGCGGCCGGATCGGCGATCGTGGCGCCCGGGCCATGGGCGCCGTCGATCACGATAGCCTTGACGTTCTTAGAGCCCATCACCGCGCCCAAGCCGCCGCGCGCCGCCGCCCGCAGGTAAAAGTCGGGGGTCGTAACGAGCACCGCCGCGGCCTTGAGCCCCAGCTCGCCGGCCGGCCCGGCGCAGATGATCGCCGCACGGTCGCCGTAGCGCCCGCGCAGGCGGCGGACGGTCTCAAAGGAGCCGAGACCCTGCAGATCGGCGGCGGGCACCAGGCGCCCTCCGGCCACGTCTATCTCGACCACGCTGAGCGATTCGGCCCGGCCGCTAAGCTTGATGGCGCGCAGACCCAGCGCCGACATGGTGCGCGCCGCGGCTCCGCCGGAGTTCGCTTCCTTGATGCCGCCCGTCAGCGGACTCTTGGCGCCCACCGAGAGCCGGCCGCCGTTAGGCACCGGCGTGCCGGCGAACAACCCGGCAGCGAAGACGAGCACGTTGCCCGGACCCAGGGGGTCCGTCTTGGGATCGACCTCGCGGGCAACGATATCGGAGGTGAGGGCGTGGCCGGCCAGTATCTCGCGCTCCCCGATCAGGGGCTCCCTGCTCACCGAGCGCTGCGTCAGATCGACGTGAAGAAGGTCGGCCATGGACGGTCACTCCCTTTCTCAGACTACGCTATGCGGTCTTCGGCTTCAGAGTGCGCTGAGGACGTCAAGAGCAGTATTCCCTGGTGGTCGCAATTGGTATTCTAATATCATACCGTGAGCCATTCTGCGCCATTGGGGGTCGTGATGCAATACCGAGTACCATCGAACGGCAGATGGCGCGGTGCCCAGGGAACCGCCGTGACCGCCGGCGCGAAGTGGCGCTCTCGACCTTACGCTACACTTGCCCCGTGAGTCACATGAGACGCACAAGCGATCCGCCAGTCGCCGTCGGCGTGGTGCTAGCCGGCGGTGCTGCCAGACGCATGGGTCGCGACAAGCGGCTGCTGCGCATCGACGGTGCGACCCTCGTGACCCGCAACGTCGCCCTGCTGCAGAGCATCTTCCCCACGGTAGCCGTGTCGCTGCGCGATCGGGCCCAACTCGCGGACGACCTTCCCGCCGGGGTGGAGGTACTGGTCGATCAACCGACGGGCTCGCCCCTGGCGGGCATCGCCACCACGCTGGCGCATTTCGCCGCCCCGGTGTTCGTGCTCGCGGGAGACACGGCGTTCGCCGGCCGGCCGGCCGTTGAACACGTGCTCGCCGCCTTCCATGGCGCGGACGTGACCCTGCCGGTAGTCGAGGGCCATCTGGAGCCTCTGCACGCCGTGTACGGCCCCGGGTGCTCCGCCCCCATCGCGCAACTCCTGGCCCGCGGAAGTCACAGCATCCTCGACCTGTTCCCCCTCGTGCGGGTCACTCACGTGCCGTTCGACTCGGCGGAGCCGTTCTTCAACGTCAACACCCCGGAAGACTGGCGGGAGGCGCAGCGACGTCTCGGCCGCGCCGTCCCGGCGCGGCCGGCGGTGCTAGGCATCATCGGCCGCTCCAACAGCGGCAAGACGACGCTCATCGAGAAGCTCATTGCGGAGCTCATCGCTCTCGGGCTCAAGGTCGGGGCGGTGAAGCGTGTGCCCAGCTTCGACATCGACACACCCGGCAAGGATTCCTGGCGGCACGGCCGCTCGGGCGCCGCGGCGTACGCCGTCGCTTCGGCGAGCAAGCTGGCCCTCGTGGCAACGGTGCCGGCCGAGCCGTCGCTCGCCGATGTGGTGGCGCGCTACTTCACCGGCTTCGATCTGGTCATCTGCGAGGGGTACCGGCGCGAGGCTGAGCACACGATCGAGGTGTTCCGCCTGGGCGCCGGCCACCCCGAGCCGCTGTGCGCGCCGGCCGAGACCCTGGCGGTAGTCAGCGACGCCAAGATCGCGCACGAGCATCGCTACGGGCTGGATGAGGCGCCGCGGCTGGCCCGCTTCGTCGCCGAGCGCCGCGGCCTTCTCCGCGAGGACCACTCGGGTACCGCGCCTGAACCCGCTAGCATAACCACCATGGATGCTCCACAGACCGCACGGCGCGAGCCCGCCGACCATGTGCACCGCCGCGGGTCCGACCCCGCCGCGCCGCCGGCTCTCGTCGCCGTAGTAGGCAAGAGCGACTCCGGCAAGACCACCCTCATCGAGAAGCTGGTTCCGGAGCTCGTCAAGCTGGGTTTGCGCGTAGGCACCATCAAGCACGACGCCCACAGCTTCGGAATCGACCATCCCGGCAAAGACTCGTGGCGCCACGGCCAGGCCGGCGCGCAAGCCTATGCTATCGCCTCGCCAGCGCGCTTGGCCTTCATCGCCAAGCTCAACGGCGAGATGCCGCTGGCGGAGATCGCCGGCCGCTTCTTCGCCGGCTTTGACCTGGTCGTCGCGGAAGGCTA
>CAWKEZ010000055.1:0-31172 GCA_963848545.1 uncultured Thermoleophilia bacterium | reverse complement strand
GCACGACTACCTGCCCCACCTCGAGCTGGCGGAAGAGGACAAGAGCATCGTCGCGCAGCGCGTTGGGGAGCTCCTTGCGGCGCTGAACGACTACCCCAAGGGCACCAAGTGGAAGCTGCGCGCCAGGATCGGCGACAAGGTCAAGTGGTACAGGGAGATCGACTAACGCGGGGCGCCGCGGGCGCCCCGCAGCGCAGGGCAGGAGAGAGGTAGCACATGGCATTATTCAAGAAGAAGAGTGGCGTTGCCAAGCAGACCCGGCTGTTCTTTGCGACCGACGTGCACGGCTCCGAACGCACCTTTCGCAAGTTCCTGAACGGGGCCAAGTTCTACAAGGTCCACCACATCATCATGGGCGGCGACATCACCGGCAAGTTCCTCGTGCCGATCGTCCATGAGCAGAACAACCACTACCGCGTGACCCTGCAGGGCACCACGGAGGCGCTGGCGGGCGACGACGAGCTGCAGAAGGTCAAGGAGCGCATCGAGACGCTCGGCTTCTACCACATCACGCTCGAAGAGGACGAGCTGCACGCCATGCAGGAGAGCCAGGGCGAGATCGACGCCGTGTTCCGTCAGCTTGGGCGCGAGCGCCTCGAGCGCTGGATTGCCATGGCCGACGAACGCCTCGAGAGCACCGACATCAAGTGGTACGTGACGGGCGGCAACGACGACCCAACCGAAGTGCTCACGGTGCTGAATTCGATCGACAGCGCCCACGTGGTCAACTGCGAGGAGCGCGTCGTGACGATCGACGATCTGTACCCCATGGCCAACTGCGGGTACAGCAACCGGACCCCGTGGGACACCCCACGGGAGGTTGAGGAGGAGGTGCTGGAACAACACCTTGAGCGAGCCGTACAGGGCATCGACGACTTCACGAGCGCGATCTTCAACATGCACGTGCCACCGTACGACTGCACGCTCGATGAGTGCCCCAAGCTCGACTGGTCAACAGACCCGCCGTCGCCGATCGTCGTCGGCGGCGTACCGCAGTCGGCGCCGGCCGGCAGCACGGCGGTGCGCAAGATCGTCGAGAAGTACCAGCCGCTCCTGCTGCTCACGGGGCACATCCACGAGTCGCGGGGCCTGGTCAAGATCGGCAGGACCACCGTGATCAACCCCGGCAGCGAGTACGGCGAGGGCATCCTGCGCGGATGCATCATCACCCTGGAGCCAGGCAAGGTGGTCGGCTACCAGATGACGTCGGGGTGACGGTCATCCGCTGTAGCTGACACGGGTCTGCGACCAAGAAGTCCATCAGAAACGGGGGAACGAAATGGCAACAGCAGCTAAGCCTGAGGTTTTCAGCCGCAAGGCCTCGGGGCTCTCCAGGGTGATGTCGCCCTGGTCGGCGTTCATTTACAACTTCCTCACCATGGGGGTCATCTTCCCGTGGACGTTCGTGTGGGCGCCGGAGGCGTTCCCGGGCGTCTCGGTCTGGGCGGCCTGCCTCTTCGCCACACTCCTCGAGCTGCCCATCGCCCTAGCCTACGTGTGGATGGCGACCGCCATGCCGCGCAGTGGCGGTGACTACGTCTTCCAGAGCCGCGTGCTCGGCGGCTCAATCGGCTTTCCGATCGTGATGAGCGGCTTCGTGATCTGGATCCTGCAGTGGGTCGCCCTGGCCGGCTGGCTGTTCGCCAACCTGGGCCTGGCGCCCCTGTTCCTGGGCCTCGGCGTGCACTACCACAGCACTGGCCTGATCAACGCCGGCGTCTGGTCGGAGGGCCACCAGGGCATCGTCATCACCAGCATTGTCGGCGCCGCGGTCATGGCGATCCTGCTGGTGACGGGTTTCAAGAACTACGTGCGCCTCCAGTACTTCATGTTCGCCGGCACCGGCATCCTCGTGGTGATCATGCTCGCGCAGTTCCTGCGCACCTCACCGGCCCAGTTCGCCGTGGCCATCAACCACTTCAACGGCATCGTCGACAAGAACCCAAACTACTACACCTGGCTACAGCACGACGTTAGCTCCACGGGCTTCAACCTCTTCCCGAAGTTCGCCCTCGGGGCAACGCTGCTGGCCGCGCCGATCGCCTGGACGAGCACGCAGTGGGCTACCTACAGCGTGGAGCAGGGCGGCGAGATCAAGGGTGCCCGCGTCTTCAAGAACCAGATGTTCATCATCGTCGGCTCGCTGATCGCCGTGGGCATCGTGCTTGGCCCTCATCGCCTGGACCGAGCAGCGCGCCGTGGGCACGGGCTTCTTCAATGCCGCCTCGGCCTCCTACTACGGCCTGATCAGCAAGTCGGGCACCGGTATCGGCAACGTGCTGCCCTTCCCCGGCATGCTGGCCATCGTGATCTCGCCCAACCCCATCATCACCATCCTGGCGGCGGTCAGCTTCATGCTGGCCTCGTTGCAGATTACCTGTAACTGCTACATCGGGATGACCCGCATCATGGTCGGCATGTCGCTCGACCGCACGCTGCCGGCGTGGTTCTCCAAGGTCAACGCGCGCTTCCGCACGCCGGTCAACGCCCACGTCATCTACTTCATCCTGGGCGCGCTGGTCATTGTCGGCTACAGCTACGTGACCAAGTGGGCATCGCTTACGCTCGGCGTGACGTTCGCCTGCGGCTACGTCTTCGTGTTCAGTTGCCTGGCGGCCGCTCTGCTGCCGTATCGCGCCAAGGCGCTCTACGAGGCCGCGCCCGGAGCCCAGTACAAGCTCGCCGGCATACCGCTGGTGACGATCTTCGGGGCCATCGGCTTCGTCTTCGGCGCGGCCGCCGAGGTCGCGTTCCTGGCGAGGAAGGGCTACGGCCTAACCGGCACCACCCCATACGTGATCGTGGCGATCATCTTCGTCGCGAGCCTGGTCTACTACTGGATCAGTCGCTACTACCAGAGGGGCAAGGGCATCGACATCTCCTACGCCTTCCTCGAGGTACCGCCTGAGTGATGCTCTACGGCTGCCTGCCGACCCCATGCGGCGACAGTCAAGACAAACGCCGGAGCGCCGAGCCTAGGCTCGGCGCTCCGGCGTACGCCCTCGACAGCGGGCAAGCTAGGCCGACGCTCGGCTCAACCCCGCGGAGCGCGCCCTGGCCATGACGTTGCCACGCGCCCTACGTCTGGCAAAGGCCGCCATGCGACAACGGTCGCTGCAGTACTCGCGATCGGGATTTGGCGCTCTCGAAGACACGGCCGCACTCCTCGTAGACGCAGGTCTTCTCCACTACCGGCTTCTCGTCGCGGCGCCGCACCCGGCTCGCACCGCGGCGCTCGTGCAGGCTGCAATACGGTGAGGGATTGTAGACCGAGAGAATTGTGCCGCAACACGGTTCCGAGCATCTCCGGCCCCGCTCGCGAACAGCGACCCTGCGCCCCCCCGCACGATCGCCACCACCGCCGTACCTCGTGACACGAATGATCCCCTGCCTCATGCTCCCTCCGCCTGGCCGAAGCTGGTCCTGGCCACTCATACCCAGTCGGGCGCGAAGACGTATCATTCGGCACCGTTTTTCGTGAGGCCGCCATGGTGATTCATCCAGCCGGGATGGGTAAGCCTCACCTTGAGCCGTGATCGGCCGGGGAGCCAGTGTCGCTCGGGTGGAGGTTGTTCTAACGGAATCAGGTGTAACGCAAGGCGGCGCGCCATCGCGCCTGTGGTTTTGCCTACCTGCCGACCCGTCACGGTTGCGACGTACTCGCGATCGTATTCGCGACTACCTTCAGCTCCACTGCGCCAACCAGGACGTGATCGACGACCTCGTGCTCGGCATCGACGAGGCCTGCGCCAACGTTGTCTGCCACAGCGAATCCCCAAGCGTGGAGATCGCTTTGGGCTTTCGCCAGAACGACCTGTACGTGGACGTGAGCGACCGTGGCAAGGGCTTCGACGTGAGCTCCTTCGACCCCAAGGCGCGTCCGGACGTAACAACAATCGGCGGCCGCGGCCTGTTCATCATGGCCAAGATATGCGATGACCTCACCTTGCGTTACGACAACGGCATCAAGGTGCGCATGGTGAAGAAGGGTGTGCTGCGCCGGCAGTCCGCCTCGTACGAGAGCGCCCTCGAGGCGGTGCAGACGCCGGGCGATCTGGACTATCGCGAGGCGCGGCGGCGCGCCTTCCTGGAGGAGATCGACGAGGCCTTCGTGGCCCTCGACTGGGAGTACCGCTGCACCTACGCCAACCGGGCCGCCGAACGCCTCAGTGGCCTTCCCCGCAAAGCCCTTCTGGGTCACCGGCCCTGGGACCTCTTGCCCGAGTTGGCGGGGACTCCGCTGGAGGTTTGCTGCCGCGAGGCGATGGAGCTGGGCGAGCCGTCTACCGTGGAGCAGCGCTCCGTGGTGACCGGCACCTGGCTCGAAGCCCGTGTGTATCCCACCTCCGCCGGCATCAGTGTGTACCTGCGCGAGATCGCTGAGCGCAAGCGCGTAGAAACAGAGCGGGGGCAGCTCGTCGAGCAGCTCACGCATAGCGAGGAGCGTTTTCGCACCACGTTCGAGCGGGCGACGGTGGGCATCGCTCACGCTGCCCTCGACGGACGCATCACACGCGTTAACTCGCCGCTCTGCGCAATTCTTGGCCGCAGCCGCGAAGAGCTCGAGCTCCTCAGCCTGCAGGAGCTCGTGGCGGGCTGCGAGAACGGTGCCCAAGAGCCCGGCCTCGTGGAATCGCTGCGGGAAGGTCGCCGGCCGAGCGTCTCGCTGGACCACTGCCTGATGCGCAAGGGTAGTGAGATCCTGTGGACCTCTGTCACCGTCTCGCTGGTGCGCGACAAGCAGGGCGAGCCAGGCTACTTCGTGGCCGTCGTCGAAGACATCACCGAGCGGCACCTGGCCGCCGCCGCCCTGAAGCAGAGCGAACGCCGCTTCCGCCTGGTTACCGAGAACGTGTCCGACGTTATCTGGGTCATCGACGGCGCAGCGACCCGCTTTGCCTATATGAGCCCGTCGGTGAGCTCGCTGTGCGGCTACACTCCCGAAGAGGTCATGGCGCGCGACATCGCGGAGGTCATTACCCCCGGCTCGCTCGAACGCCTCAGAGCGGTGCTGCCGCAGAGACGGAGGGCCTTCCTCGATGGCCAGCGCAGGAGTCACATAGACGAGATCGAGCTGACCCGCAAAGACGGCACGACCGTCTGGACGGAGACCACCACGCGGTTCGTCGCCAACCACGGTAGCGGGGAGCTCGAGGTATGCGGCACCTCTCGCGACATCACCGAGCGGAAGGCCTTGGGCGACGCGCTGGAGCGTGAGAGAGACGTTCTGGCGACGGTGATGGCCACCGCCACCGCGCAGGTCGCCTACCTCGACCGCGATCTCACCTTCCTCATGGTCAATCCGGCGTTCGCCGCGGCGAGCGGCTATGAGCCCGAGGAGATGGTGGGTCTCAACTACTTCGACCTCCACCCAGATGAGGAGAACGAGGCCGTCTTCCGCCACGTACGCGACACCGGCGTACCGGTGGAGTACGTCGCCAAGCCGCTTGAGCTCCCGGAAAAGCCCGAGCGCAGCCTAACCTACTGGGACTGGCGACTCTCGCCAGTAAGGGGGCCAGGTGGCGACGTGCGCGCCCTGGTCTTCTCCCGCGCAGACGTCACCGAGCGCGTGAGACGCGCGCAGTACGCCGAGGCGCTGACCCGCATCCTGGAAGACATCAGCGCCAGCCTCGATCCCGGTGAGATCGTAGGCCGGCTCGCCGGACACACCGGAACGCTGCTGCGCGCCGACGGCTGGTCGGTCTTCGAGCGCGCCGGCGAGCAGTGGCTCGAGACTCACGTCCACAGGCACGAGCTAGCTCACGGCGCGAGCACGATCGGCGCCGAAACCCAGTTGGCCGCGACCGCCGTGCGCGAACGCCGAGTGGTGGTGGCGCCCGTCGCGCCGGACGCACCGGCCGGGTCCACCCTTGTGGCCCCCCTGCTGCCCGGCAATGGACCGTCCGGCGCCCTGTGCTTCACCTGGCAGCACGCCCATCGTTTCTCCGAGGCGGAGATCGACTTCGTCGCGCGCCTGACCGCTGCCGCGGCGCCGATGCTCGCCAACGCCCGGCTGTTCCACCGCCAGCGGCACGTCGCCCGCACCTTGCCCGAGTACCTGGGGCATCCGCTGCCCGAGATACGCGGTCTCGAGGTGGGCTTCGTCGCCGAGACCGCCCCTGAAGCCGCCCTGAGCGGTGGCGACTTCTCCGACGTGTTCGAGCTCGGTGACGGCCGCGTGCTCGTGCTCGTCGGCGACGTCTCCGGCAGTGGGGTAGCGGCGGCAGGCGTGGCGCGTGGGAGAGATGGTGCGCGGCGCCGTGCGGGCGTTCGCCATCATCGATCCGTCGCCCTCCTTCATCCTGAGCCGCACCAACGACATGCTGCTTCACCGTTTCCAGGGCAACGATTTCGCCACGGCGGCGCTGCTGCTAATCGACCCTCGTTCTGGAGACGCGGTCTGCGCCAGTGCCGGTCACCCTCCCGTCCTGCACGTGGGCGCCGCCAGCCGGTTCATAGATGTGCCGGCGGCCACGCCTCTCGGCGCCGTCCGCACCAGCTACACCGATCACGGCCTCAGGCTGCAGACAGGCGATCTGGTGGTGCTCTTCACCGACGGCGTGACCGAAGCGAGAGCCGCGGGCGAGGAGTTCGGCAGCGAGCGTCTCATCAACACCGTGTGCGCGCTGCGGGAAGCGCACGCGCAGGCCATCGCCGATGGCCTGCGCGATGCCACCCGGCAGTTCGCCGGTCATCTCACCGACGACCTCCAAGTGCTGGTGCTGCGATTGCGGCTGTAAGTACCCGGCGTCAACCGTCGGCCCGCGCAAGTACTCCGAGATACCGGCCAAGCCACCCTCGAACACACTGGAAATCCTTTTACATGACTAGATGCCAGGTGGCGGGGGACACCTCAGCAGACTATGCTCTCGCCGGCCCGCGGTTCCACCGCGACGGCCGTCATCACGGCACTACTTCTATAGAAAGCGTGTTGCATGCAAGCAGATCTTCTCGACTCACTTGACCTGAGCTCCGGCACCTGCGCGCCCGGCGAGGTGATCGTCACCGCAGGGCTCTCGAAGACCTTCCCCGGCGCCATCAAGGCCGTCGTGTCGCTCGATCTGAGAATCAATGCCGGCGAAGTCTTCGGCCTCCTCGGGCCGAACGGCGCCGGCAAGACCACCACCGTCGGCATGCTTTCCACACGCGTGATACCTACCTCCGGGTCGGCCTGCGTGGGGGGAGTCGATGTGGTGGCTCACCCCGCCTTAGCCAAACAGGCGATCGGCGTGGTGGCGCAGTCGAATACGCTCGACCGCAGCCTCACCGTCTGGGAGAACCTCTACTACCACTGCCGGTACTTCGGTCTCGGCGCGCGCCCGGCCAGAGCCCGCGCCGACGAGCTGCTGGAACAGTTCCGCCTGGCCGACCGTGCCAAGGCGAGCGTCTACGCGCTCTCCGGCGGCATGGCGCAGCGATTGATGGTGGCGCGGAGCATCGCCCACCGCCCGCACATCTTGTTCCTGGACGAGCCCACGGCCGGCCTGGACCCGCAGAGCCGCCTGGCCCTCTGGGAAATCCTTCGGGAGCTGCACGGATACGGCCTCACAGTGCTGCTCACCACGCACTATATGGAGGAAGCCGACAACCTCTTGCGACCGGCTGGCGATCATGGACCACGGGCACGTGCTGGCCCTTGACACACCGGCCTCGCTCAAGGCTTCCGTGGCGGCCGATACCATCGTCACGGTGACGACCAGCGGAGACCCGGCGGCGCTGGCCACGGTACTCGGGGCCATGGAAGACGCCGTGCGCGCCGAGCCCGGCGAAGGCCTGGCACGCGTGTACTTCCGCGGTACCAACGGTGTGGTGCCGCGCGTCGTGAGCGCAGCGGAGGCCGCAGGCTTCAAGGTGAGCGACCTCTCGGTGAGCGAGCCGACCCTGGAGAACGTCTTCATCACGCTGACGGGAAAGGACCTGCGCGAATGAGCACCATCGCCAACACACGGGCGGCCGGCGGAGTGGACCTTCGGCCCGCTCGTGCCGCCGCCCTCACGGCCTTCGCCGCGCTCATGTGGCGCGACCTCCGCGTGCTGAGAAGGGCGTCGGCGTGTTCGCCATCCGCACGGTCATGCAACCGCTCTTGCTGGTGTTCGTGTTTACCTACGTCTTCCCCAAGATCGGCCAGGGGGTCGGCGGGTCGGCGCACTCGGAAGCGGCCTTCTTCGACCCTGCTCATGGCGGGGGTCGTAGCTACCTCGATGATCTTTCAGGGGGTGCAAGCCGTTGCCCTGCCGCTGGTGCAGGAGTTCGGCTACACGCGCGAGATCGAAGACAGGGTGATGGCGCCGCTACCGGTGTGGGGCATCGCCCGTGCAGAAGATCGCCGCCGGCGCCGTACAGGCCCTCATCGCCGGCCTCGTCGTGCTTCCCTGGCGGCCTTCATCCCGGCCACGCCGGTACACCTGCACGTGCACTGGCTCTATCTGCTCACGATCGCGCCCATCGGCGCCGTTCTGAGCGCCTCCTTCGGCCTTGTCATGGGAACGCGCGTGAAACCCACACAGGTGCCCCTGCTGTTCGCCATCGTGGTGCTGCCCATCACCTTCCTGGGCGCCGTGTACTACCCGTGGGAGGCGCTAGCCCCCGTCAGATCGGCTGCAGGTCACGGTGCTCATCAATCCGCGGTGTACATGGCGAGGGGTTCCGCCTCTCACTCACCAGCGGCGTGCCGCACATGCCCATCTGGGCGATCTACACTGCCATGCTGGGCTTTGCCGCCCTTCTCATCTGGGTCGGCGTCGACGGGTTCAGACGGCGCGTGCTCACCTAGAGCCTATCGGGATAGGCTCTTATTAGGGGCGGGTGCCCGTGAGAGTCGTCGCGAAGGGACGCGGCTCTACCGCCCACCAGAGGAGCGCCACCAGCGACAGGCCGGCGCCCAGACAGCACACCCCGGCCCATCCGTAGAGGCTGTAGACAAAGGCGGCCGCGGCAGAGCCTGAGGCCGCCCCCACGAAGCAGGCCGTCATGTAGAAGGCGTTGACCCGACTACGCGCCGCGGCCTGCAGGCGGTAGATTTCGCCCTGGTTGGTGACGTGGATGCCGTTGGAACCGATGTCGAGCAGCACGACCCCGGCCAGCAGTGCCCCCAACGACGACCCGCCCAACCAGAGGAACGCGAAAGAGGCCAGCAGAATAAGGCACGATACGCCGGTGAAGCGCCGCGTCCAGCCTCTGTCGCTGAAACGACCGGCAAACGTTGCCGTGGCCGCGCCGGCCGCCCCCACGAGCCCAAAGAGCCCGATCGTTCCCTCGCTGTACCCGTAGTGCGGCCCTGCCAGCAGAAAGGCGAGGGTTGTCCAGAGCACGCTGAAGGTCGCAAACGACAGCACTCCGAACAGGGATCGGCGCCGCAAGATCGGCTCATCGCGGGCGATGATGAACACGGTGCCGAGCAGGCGTGGATAGTTGAGGGCCGCCGCCTCGTGGTAGCGCGGCAACTTCACGTGAAGGACGATCGCCTGCACCAGCATCAGCGCCGCCGCGAGCCAGTAGACACCGCGCCAGCCGGCGAGCTCCGCCACCACGCCGGAGGCCGTGCGGGCCAGCAAGATCCCGATAAGCAAGCCGCTCATGACGGTGCCGACTACTCGTCCGCGCTCTGCCGCGGGTGCCAGCGTGGCCGCGAACGGCACCAGGATCTGGGCCATGACCGAGGTGAAGCCGATGAACGCGACGGCGGGCAACAGCAGCCCCACGGACGGCGCCATGGCGGCCAGCGCCATACCGACGGCCGTGGCCACGGCGAGCACGGTGATGAGCCGCCGCCGTTCGAAGAGGTCACCGAGCGGCAGGAGCAAGATGAGCCCAGCGGCGTAGCCGACCTGGGCGGCGGTCACGATGAGACCCGCGACGCCGCTGCCGACGTGGAGATCGGCACGTATGGTGGCGAGCAAGGGCTGTGCCAGGTAGTTGCTGGCCACGGCCTGGCCGGTGGCGATCGCGAAGAGGGCGGTCAGGCCGCGGCTCATCGTGGCGCGCGGCGTCGCCCTCATTCGTCGACGATGCGGTACGACGCCGCGATGGGCGTGCCGTCCTTGAGCATCGCCCACACGGGGCAGATGCTGTTTTCGCACAAGGCGAGAGCGCGCTCCACGGCGGCGGCCTCGACGCCGCTGCCTCGCACTGTGAACTCCATAGCGATCTCGGTGTACACGGTGGGATGCTCGTCGCGGCGCCGCGCGCGAACGTCCACCTCCACCGCAGCAACCGGCTGCCTCATCTTGCGCAACAACGCCGCCAGCGAGTTGCCGCTGCATCCGGCCAGGCTGGCGAGGAGCACCTTGAGAGGTGTGAGCCCGGCCAGCTTGCCGTCGCCCCCCGCAGCGGGGTAGTCCATGATGATCCGGTGTTCGCCGTCTCCGGCGCTCACCACCCAGCCGCCCTCGTTGACGGCGTGGATGTGCGCTTCTCCCGGCATACCTGCCTCCTCTCGCCCTATGCACCATCACCGTATCAGGCGTGAAGCCGCCGCGCACAGGAGAGCACTCGCGCCCAGCGGGAATAGGAGTTTCTCCTCTCGTGGAGGCCACCTTGTTCTTCCGATACTTGAGGCATGAAAAGCCTCCTCGCATCTCGCCGAAGCGTATCCCGAGCTCCCGCTCAAGAGGTCGAGCTGCCGCTGGTGGGCCGCGATGGCACGGCCGCCGGTGCTTCCGCGCCGGCGGCCGTCATGACATATCCGGCACCGGCAGGCGGCGCACCTGGTGAGCCGGTCGAGACGTTCCCGGCGGGGCTGTACGCCGATCCCGAGACCCCCCTGAACCGCGCGGTCTTCTTCGACGACGGGCGCTACATGTGCTGGAGCGACTCGGTGGTGATCCGCGGCGCCTACGAGATCGACGCCGGCAGGGTGATCACCGCCGCCCTGGGCACCCTCGACTGGGACTCCGCGACGGGCCGCCTGTGCGCCCCGAGGTGCGCCTTCAAACGGATCGACGGGCCCGTTCACGACCTCGCTTGCGGGGCCACCGGCCGGGCGTGGGTCGATCTGGAGGAGAGCCTTCTGCGCAATGAGGATGAGGTCGACGACGCCGTGGCTGAGTTGGCAGCTACCTGCGGCGGCGAGCCTTCCCGTGCCGCTGCCAGCCAACCCTGGCCACGGCACGAGCTCGTAGGAGCCCAAGCCGGCACGGCCCCGGCACCCTGCGTCTGCTAGAACCTCCGCGCACGCGCCTCTAGATTCGGCCTTTCGGCCGACCCTCGCCATATACGGCCGCACCCCCCTCTACTGCCACCGTCCGTGCCCCGCCGACCCCTCCTGGCGCTGGAGTTGACAAATCGGATAGCATTTATCGAGTGGCACCTAATGGATTCGAGACGCCGTCTGGCGGGTAGGCCGCGTCAGAATGGTGAGCCGGACGCACGCCGCGACCGGCGCTGAGGGGGTGCGGATGACACGAAGGAGCTTCCTGCGCTGGCTCATTGCGGGCTTCGGCCTGGCTTCCCTCGTCGGCGCGCTCTACCCCGTGGTGCGCTACCTCAAGCCGCCTGCGTCGGTGGCCGGTGCCCTCGGACAAGCGGTCAATGTGGGTGCGCTGAGCACCTTCCCCGCCGGCCAGCTCACACCGGTGACAGTTAACGGACTCCCGGCGGTGGTGAGCAACGTCGGTGGCACGTTCACCGTGCTCTCCATGATCTGCACCCACCTCGGCTGCGTCGTGGGCATCCAGGGCGACGCCTTCCACTGCCCGTGCCACGGCAGCCAATTCTCAAACACCGGCGCGGTGACGCACGGGCCGGCCGCCCTGCGGCTGCCTGCCTACCACACCACCATCCAGAACGGCTCGCTGCTGGTAGGGGCCATCGATCTCAGCAAGGCCGCCTATCCCGGCTGGTACATCGGCGAATTCCCGCAGGGCGCATGATGAGTACCTCCGCCGACAACGTGCCGAAGCAGAGCGACCCAGTGCCCCTTCATCAGCGTTCGCGCGTGACGGCCTGGCTGGTACACCGTTTGGGCCTCACCGACACCATGGAGGACCAGTACAACCGGGTTGTGCCGGCCCACGCCAGCAACTACATCTACTGTTTCGGGGGCATCGCCTTCGTGCTGTTCGTCATCCTCGCGATCACCGGCATCCTGCTCGCCGTCTACTATCAGCCGCAGCCGAACGACGCCTACTCGAGCGTTCTCAACATCTCCACGCACGTACAGTACGGCTGGTGGATTCGCTCGATCCACAAATGGGCCGCCGGCGGCATGGTGCTGCTCGTCTTCGTCCACACGCTGCGCGTCTTCTTCACGGGCGCCTACAAGGCACCGCGCGAGCTCAATTGGCTCACCGGCGTGGTGTTGCTGCTCATCACCGTGGGCTTCGGGTTCACCGGCTATCTGCTGCCCTGGGACCAGAAGGCCTACTGGGCCACCAAGGTAGGCACCGACATCGCCGGCTCGGTGCCGCTTCTCGGCCACTTCCTGCTCATCAGCCTGCGCGGCGGGCAGCAGATCAGCGCCGCCACGCTAGGGCGCTTCTACGACCTCCATGTGCTGGTGTTGCCGGCGCTCATCGTGCTGTTCCTGTTCGGTCACTTCTGGATGATCCGCCACCACGGCATCTCCGGCCGTCTGTAGGGAGGGGCCATGGCACGCAAACCGGAACGAGTGTACCCAACCAACCAACCTCCCCGCTTCTACTGGGAGATCTGGCGCGACAGGTCACAGGGCTACGTCCCCTACTTCTGGGAGGAGCTCATCTCGCAAGCGATGATCTTCTTCCTCTTCCTGGGCGTGATCGGCGGCTTGGCGCTGCTCTGGCCCGCCGGCCTCGACCGTGCCGCGAACTCGCTGATCACGCCGGTCGGCACCAAGCCCGAGTGGTACTTCCTGGCGTTGTTTCAGCTCATCAAGATCGTGCCCGAGTTGCTGGCCTTCGTACTCGTCGGGCTGGTGCTGGTGCTGATGATCGCCCTGCCGTTCATCGATCGCAGTCCCGAGCGCAACCCGCTTCGCAAGCCTGTAACGACCACCATCGGTCTGCTCGTCGTGATCGCCCTCATCGTGCTCACGATCTGGGGGGCGGTGGTGTCATGAGCTCCGGAGGGAGGACCATGAAGCGAGTCTTGCTCGGCGCGGCACTGGCAGCGCTGGCCGCGGGCGCCGCCTCGGCCGCCGGCTGCGGCAGCCTGGCCACCCCGGAGGCCCCGAGCTCCGGCACCCCCACGGCCGGCGCGACTGTCGCGGTGAGCCAGCAAGTCAAGGACGGCGCTCAGCTCTACATCGCCTTCGGCTGCATCCGCTGCCACGCGCCCGACGGCACCGGCGGCGTGCCCAACCGCCTCAACGTGGGCGGCGACAGCACCATCCCGGCCCTCAACAACGTCTACCGCGACCCCAGCGAGCAGTTCCGCAGCGCGATACAGATCACGCAGGTGATGATGGACGGCAGCATCCTCAGCAAGAAGCCCGGCGTGATCAACATGCCGTCGTGGAAGGGCGTGATCAACGGCGCCCAGGCCGACGCCATCGCCGCCTACATACTGGCGGGCTTCCCGCACACGGGCGCCGTCTACGACCCCAACCCTGCCAAGGCGTCAGACATCTACACGGCCTACGCCTGCATAGCCTGCCACAGCCAGGTGGGTCAGAAGGGCGCGCCCAACCCGCTTACCGCCGACAAGGCGGTGCCCACCCTGCGCAACCCGAACGACAACGTGACCCAGACCGACATGCGCACGACGCTGGTAGACGGCTCCATCCCGGCGCCGGGCACGAAGGGTGTGATTCTCATGCCGGCCTGGGGGCAGATTCTCTCCGTCGACCAGGTAAACACCATCCTCCCGTACCTGATAGACGGGCCCAAGGCGAAGACCCTCCCGGCGCCGCCGTCTGTCTCGCCGTTGCCACTGGCGGGCGCGGCCGGGACGGGCGCGAGCGCCGCCGCTTCGCCCTCCGCCTCGGGGTCGCCGTGATGACGCTCGCCGGCATGATCGTCGCCCAGGGCATTCCCCTGGCGCCGGCCCTGAGCGTGCGCCTCATCGCGCTGGTCGTGGTGGAGGCGGTGCTGCTCACCACCGCCGTGCTCCTCTACGTGAGGTGGGTGCAGGTCAAGGCGCAGCCGCTGGACGAGTGGTGGGCGCAGCGCCAAGCCCAGGGCCTGCAGGCCCGCACGTACGACCTGATGGAGCAGTCTGAGCTCGAGAGGCGCGCCGCCGAAGGCGGCGCGCCTCTCGAGCCGCCGGACCAGCCGGCCGGGCGGAGCTGAGCCTAGCCGGCCACGCCCGCAACCGGCGACGCCTCGCGATTGAGGCGCCGGTAGAGGCGGCGCAGGCGCTTGTGGATCTCCAGGAACGACGCATAGCGTTCGTCGTAGACGGCGCGGTTTGCCGCTTGGGGGGCGAAGACGTTCTCGAGCTGCACCAGGCGCGACACGTCTGTCAGCGAGATCTCGCCCAGGCCGGCGGCAGCGATCCAGGCCGCGCCGCGGGCGTTGGCCTGGATGGGATCCTTCACTTGGCGTAACTCCACGCCCAAGACGTCTGCGAAGATCTGGCACCATACGGCCGAGTTACCGCCGCCGGCCGTGACGCGCAAGGGCACGGGCTCGGCCTCCCAGGCCGCCACGCGACCGTCTATGGCGGTCAAGGCCCACTTGGCAGCGGACGTGCCCAGGTCGACGGCGAGGATGTACTTCGCGGCAATGACTGGCGCCGGGCTCATTGCCGCCGAGCATACCACCGCGGCCGGCCGCGCGGCGCATCTCGCGGCCTCACCCGCGAGCCGCCACGCGGCCCACCCGGCTCTCGACAACTCACAGTGACCTCTCAGCAGCGGTTCAGGCGGCTGCCAGCGCCGACGGCTAGCGTACACGCCATGGCAGCGAAACCCTCAACCCCAGCGATCGCCGCGCCAGCCTCGCGTCCGCGCCCCGCGCGCGTCGACGTGGTGCTGCCGGTCTTCAACGAGGAGGCAGACCTGGAACGCAGCGTGCTGAGGTTGCGTGCCTATCTGGAGTCGAGCTTCCCGTTCAGCTTCCGCATCACGATCGCCGACAACGCCAGCACCGACACCACTTGGGCGATCGCCCAGGATCTGCAGAGGCGCCTGACCGGGGTGCGCGCCGTGCACCTCGACGCCAAGGGGCGAGGCCGTGCCCTGGCGGCGGTGTGGTCGGTCAGCGACGCCGACGTACTGGTGTACATGGACGTCGATCTCTCCACGGATCTGGCGGCGCTCTTGCCCCTGGTTGCGCCTCTCGTTTCGGGCCATTCCGACGTCGCCATCGGCACGCGTCTGGCACACGGCGCGGCGGTGGTGCGCGGTGCCAAACGCGAGCTTATCTCGCGCTGCTACAACCTAGTCACGAGGCTGGCTCTGGGCAGCCGCTTCAGCGATGCACAGTGCGGTTTCAAAGCCATCCGCGCCGAGACGGCGCGGCGGCTCTTGCCGCTGGTCGAAGACACGGGCTGGTTCTTCGACACCGAGCTGCTCGTGCTGGCCGAACGCGCGGGCCTGCGCATCCACGAGGTGCCCGTCGATTGGGTAGACGACCCTGACTCGCGGGTAGACATCGTGCCCACGGCGTTTGCCGATCTCACAGGCATCGCCCGGCTCAGCCGCGCCCTCAGCCGCGACCGCCTCCCGCTGGGCACGCTGAGACAGCGTCGCGAGACGCCCGGCCCCGGCGGCCGAGCGCCGCGCCTCCTTCATCAACTCGTGAGCTTTGGCCTTATCGGCGTGGCCAGTACGCTCGCCTACGCTGCGCTGTACCTTCTCCTGCGCCGCGCGCTCTCGGCACAGTGCTCCAACGCGCTGGCCCTGCTGGTCACGGCGATCGCCAACACGGCCGCCAACCGGCGGTTCACCTTCGCTGTGCGCGGGGCGGCCGGCAACCTGGTTCATCAGACGCAGGGCCTGGTGGTGTTCGCCCTGGGCCTCGCGGTCACCAGCGGCAGCCTGGTGATTCTGCGCCCGCTACGAGCCCTCCGCCGGCCACAGGCTGGAGCTCGCCGTGCTCATCGGCGCCAGCGTGGCCGCCACGCTGCTGCGCTTCGGCCTCTTCAAGATGTGGATCTTCCCCCGGCGGCGAGCCAGGTCGCTGGCGGCGCCCGCGGCAGTTCCGTCAACCAAAGAGAGGACAGTGGCATGACGGCGGCTCTGCGAAGGCTGTGGCGCGGAAGGCCGGACGACCCTTCGTGGGTCCGGCCCGCCCTGGTGGCGCTACTCACTGCCACCGCGCTACTGTACTTGATCGGCCTGGGCCGCTCGGGGTGGGCCAACGCCTTCTACTCTGCCGCCGTGCAAGCCGGCACGCGGAGCTGGAAGGCCTTCTTCTTCGGCTCGTCGGACGCCGCCAACTTCATCACGGTCGACAAGCCGCCGGCGTCGCTCTGGGTGATGGAGCTTGCGGCGCGCATCTTCGGGGTGAACGCCTGGAGCATCCTCGCGCCGCAGGCGCTCGAGGGGGTCGCCACCGTGGGCCTGCTCTACGCCATCGTGCGACGCTGGTTCACGCCGGCGGCGGGCCTCCTGGCCGGGGCCGTGCTCGCCCTCACGCCAGTGGCGACGCTGATGTTCCGCTTCAACAATCCCGACGCCCTGCTGGTGTTCCTGCTCACTCTGGCCGCATGGGCCGTGACCCGCGCCCTGGAGCGCGCCAGCGGCCGCTGGCTCATGCTGGCCGCCGCCTTCGTGGGGTTCGCCTTTATCACCAAGATGCTGCAGGCCTTCCTCGTGGTGCCAGTGTTCGTGCTGGTGTACATGGTCGCGGCGCCCACCACGTGGCGACACCGGATCTGGCACATCGTACTGGCCGCTGTGACCATGCTCGCGTCGGCCGGTTGGTGGGTGGCCGCCGTGACGCTGTGGCCGGCGGCGAGCCGCCCCTACATAGGCGGCTCTCAGCACAACAGCGTGCTCGAGCTGATCTTCGGCTACAACGGCTTCGGCCGCCTCACCGGCAACGAGACGGGCAGTGTAGTGCCCGGGGGCGGCGCTGCGGCCGGTACTGTGGGCGGCGCCGCGACCAGTGCTTGGGGCCCCACCGGCTGGAGCCGCATGTTCAACAGCTCCTGGGGTGGCCAGATCGCCTGGCTCCTCCCGGCGGCGCTCGTCTTCTTCGTGGCGCTGCTCTGGCTCAGCCGCCGCGCGCCGCGCAGCGACCGCACCCGCGCTGTCGCCCTGCTCTGGGGCGGCACCCTGCTCGTTACCATCGCGGTGTTCAGCTTCGGCAAGGGCATCATCCACGAGTACTACGCGGTGGCTCTCGCGCCGTCTATCGGCGCGCTGGTGGGCGTGGGCGCGCCCGCTCTGTGGGCGCGCCGCAAGCACGTCGGCTGGCGGCTCACGCTGGCCGCCGCCCTGGCTGGGACCGCCGCATGGTCGTTCGTTCTCCTCGACCGCTCTGCGAGCTGGCACCCCTGGCTGCGGGTGGCCGTGCTGGTCGGCGGCCTGGCCACCGCCGCCGCCCTGGTGGTGGCCGAGAGGCTGTCCCGGCGTGCGGCGCTCAGCCTGGCCGGCGCCGGCGTGGTGGTGGCTCTTGCTGGCCCGGGCGCCTACTCGCTGCAGACCGCGGGCACCGCACATAGCGGCTCGCTGCCCACCGCGGGGCCCGCCGCCGCCAGTCGCAACGGCTTCGGCCGCGGCGGCTTCAGGGGCCGGTTAGGCGGTGGGTTAGGCGGGCGCTTCACGCCGGGTGGCACGGGCACGTCTGCCGGTAAGGCTCCCGCCGCGGGCCAGGCGCCCACAGGGGGCCAGGGAACCTTCGGTCAACCCCCTAGCGCGAGCTCGGGCGCCGCGCCTCCCGCGGTCGTGGGCGCCGGCGCCGCGGGCGCCGGGCCTGCCGCCGGTGACGGCTTCGCCGGCCGCGCGGGCTTTGCCGGCGGCGGAGGCGCGACCGGCGGTCTGCTCGACGCCAGCACACCGAGTGCCGCACTGGTGGCGCCGCTCGAGAAAGACGCCGGTAGCTACACCTGGGTCGCCGCCACAGTGGGCGCCCAGTCGGCGGCCGGCTACCAGCTCGCTACCGACGATCCCGTGATGAGCCTGGGGGGCTTCAACGGCAGCGATCCCTACCCGACCTTGGCGCTCTTCGAGTCGCTGGTGGCCGCCGGCAAGGTGCATTACTTCATCGCCGGCGGCATGGGCGGCGGCGGCAACGGGTTTACGAGCACGATCTCTTCGTGGGTGGCCGCGCACTTCAAGAGCAAGACGGTGGGCGGCATCACCCTCTACGACCTCACCAGCCCCAGGAGCTCGCCGGCAGACTCCGCGTCAGGTGCCTGACGAGGGCCGCAGGCGACCCTGCGCCAACGTCGCCCCCAGCAACGGCGAGCGCGCCCATACGCGCCCTCCACGCTGGTGAGCACCCGCGCGAAGGCGATCTCACGGATGGGCAGAGGCACCTTGTCGGCGCGCCCGTCGACCATGAGGGCGAGCAGGTAGTCGAGCGCCACCTTCTCCAGGAGGGCCATGTTGAAGATGGCCCGCTCGGCGTCGCCGCCCAGCACCAGCACGCCGTGATTGGCGAGGATGTAGGCGTTCTCGCCGCTCACCACCTTGGCCTTTACACGACGCTTCAGGAGGCCCGTGCCCGAAGGCGCATAGAGGACGTGTACCGGCCCATATGAGCGTCCTTTCGTCGGCGGCGGGACGTCCCCCCAGCGGCCCACCCGCTCCGTCGCCATTCTTCACCGCAGCCCCCCGGAGTCCATCAGAGGCGGACCCCAGGGTGGCAACCTCGCCCGGCCGGGTAAGACCGGGCCAACGGCGCAAGTAGACGGAGGTGACCTTGAGCAGCGGCTACGTTGACGTTGTTGGTGGACGCCTGTGGTACGAGGAGGCCGGCCAGGGCCCGTCTGTGCTTCTCTTGCACGCGGCCGCGGCCGACAGCCGCATGTGGGACGCCCAGTGGTTGCCGTTCACCGCGCGCTTCCACGTGGTGCGCCTCGACCTTCCCGGGGCGGGCCGCTCGGCCTACCCCGGCGCCCCCTGGAGCGCCGTGGAGCACATCGAGAGAGTGCTCGACGACCTGGGCATAGGGAAGGCTGCTATGGTCGGCGCCTCGCTGGGCGGCGCCTTAGCGATCGACTTCGTCATCGAGCGGCCCCAGCGCGCCTGGGCCCTGGTGGCCGTCTCGACGGGTCCCAGGGGCCTGTCTGACGTGGTGCCCGACGCGCGCTCTTTCGAGGTGTACAGCCTGCTCATGGCGGGACGCCCGAGCCGCGCCGCGGAGATGTTCATCGACGTCTGGTGCCCTCTGCGCACAACGCCGGAGCTAGACGCGCGCCTGGGGAGCATGGTGCGCGACAACATCGGCATGCAGGTGCCGGAAGGGCTCCTGCGCTTGCCTGAGTGGTCGGCGGCCGAGCGCCTGGGCGAGATCGTCGTACCCACCCTGGCCGTCTGGGGCGATCGCGACGATCGCAACGTCCAGGCGAGCGCCGCGCGCTTGGCCGAAGGCGTGTCCGGCGCAAGGCGGGTGGTGCTGCCCGGCGTCGACCACTTCGTGCCCATGCGCGCCGCCGACGTGTTTACGCGCGAGGCGCTCGCCTTTCTCGGCACGGCGGCGCCCTCCACGTGAGTAGAATATCCGTGACGCCGCGCGTCAGCGCGACCCGCGGCTCACACCTATATGCAGCGGAGGCAGCCCGCTATGGACCCAAACGAATTCCGTCGCCTTGGCCACGAGCTCGTCGACTGGGTCGCCGACTATCGTGAGCACCTCGCCGAGCTCCCGGTGATGAGCCCCGCGCAACCGGGAGAGATCGCCGCCAAGCTGCCGGCGCAGCCGCCCGAGCTGGGCGAAGGACTCGCCGGCATCGCCGCCGATCTGAACACCATCGTCCTGCCCGGCATCACACACTGGAACCACCCCGGCTTCTTCGCCTACTTCCCTTCCAACACGGATCTCGTCTCGGTGCTCGCCGACCTCGTGTCTGCGGGGCTCGGCGCGCAAGGCATGAGCTGGCAGACGAGCCCGGCCGCCACGGAGGTGGAAGACGTGGTTATGGAGTGGCTGCGCCAGATGCTGGGCCTTTCCGACGCATTCACGGGAGTGATCCACGACAGCGCCAGCACGGCCACCCTGTGCGCGCTCCTCTGCGCCCGCGAGCGCACCACCGGGTTCAGCCAAAACCGCGGCGGCCTTCAGGCCGAGAAGGCTCCCCTCGTGGTGTACGCGAGCGACCAGGCACACAGCTCTGTGCCCAAGGCCGCGCTGCTCGCCGGCTTCGGCGCCGACCACCTGCGCCTTCTCGGCACAGACAATGCCCATGCGCTGCGCGTCGATCTTCTCGAGGCGGCCGTGCACGACGACCTCGCCGCCGGTCGCCGGCCGTGCGCCGTGGTGGCGGCCGTCGGCACCACGGCCACCACGGCACTCGACCCGCTCCCTCAGATCGCCAGCCTGGCCGCACGCCATGGCCTGTGGCTGCACGTCGATGCGGCGCTGGCCGGCACAGCCATGATCTGCCCCGAGCTGCGCTGGATGTGGGAGGGCGTGGAGTCCGTCGACTCGCTGGTGCTGAATCCCCACAAGTGGATGGGCACCGGTTTCGACCTCTCGGCCTACTTTGTCCGCGACCCCGAGCACCTGGTACGCGTGATGAGCACGAACCCGAGTTACCTGCGCACGGCTCAGGACGGCCTGGTGCGCAATCTGCGCGACTGGGGCGTACCGCTGGGACGTCGCTTCAGGGCGCTCAAGCTGTGGTTCCTGATTCGCGAGTACGGCGTGGAGGGGCTGCAGGTGCGCGTGCGCCGAGACATGTCGAACGCCCAGTGGCTCAAGGATCAGGTCGACAGGACGGCGGAGTGGGAACGCCTCGCACCGGTGTGGCTGCAGACGGTCTGCGTACGGCACGTGCCCGCCACGCTGGGCGACGACGAGTCCGCCCTGGCCGCCCACAACCTCGCCGTCGCCGACGCCGTCAACCGGGGCGGACGGTACTACGTCACACCCTCGTTGCTCAAGGGCCGGCAGATGATCCGTGTCTCCATCGGTGCGCAGGCCACGGAAGAAGAGCACGTTGCCGGCCTGTGGCGCGAACTCAGGCGTGCAGGCGCGGAACTCGCGCCGGCAGAGTCTGCGCAGCACCCGCAGTAAGGGCCGGGCTGTTCGCCGGGACTCTCACGGTAGTCTCGCGCAGGTCCCGCACACGGCGGGGCAACGCCACGGTGCCGGTAGTACAGGGCGCGAAGTTGGCCGCGACAGGGACTCGGGGAACACTCAAAGCTGGAGAACGCGGTGGGTTTGCGAGCAAGGAGGTCACATGTCTCTCGGCGCTATCATCTGGCTCGTCATCCTCGCCGTGATCGTGGCGATCGTCGTCGTACCGCCCATACTGCGGCGGCGGCGCGAGCGTCACCGCCGTGCCTTGATGCGCGCCCTGGAGAGAGCGCGCTCCTCGCGCGTGATCACCATGATCCACCGCCAGGAGAGCGTGAGCCTGCTGGGCATCCCGTTCGGCCGCTTCATCGACATCGAGGACTCCGAGCAGATCCTGCGAGCCATCCGGCTCACGCCCGACGACATGCCGATCGACCTCATCCTGCACACGCCGGGCGGGCTGGTGCTGGCCTCCGACCAGATCGCCCACGCGCTGAGGAGGCACCCCGGGCGGGTGACCGTGATCGTGCCGCACTACGCCATGTCGGGCGGCACCCTCGTAGCCCTGGCGGCCGACGAGATCCTCATGGATCGCGATGCCGTGCTGGGACCCGTGGACCCTCAGCTTGGTGGTCTGCCACGCGGGTACTGGCCGGCCGCCTCCATCCTCGCGGCCCTGGCGCACGACAACCCCAATCGCAACGACGAGACGCTCATCCTCGGCGACGTGGCGCGCAAGGCCATCGCCCAGGTGCACGACACGGTGGTGGAGCTGGTGGCCCGGAAGGGCCCGGAGGAGGCCGAGGCGTTGGCGACGACCTTGAGCGAAGGACGCTGGACGCACGACTACCCCATCAGGCTCGATGAAGCGCAAGAGCTTGGCCTGCCGGTCAACGACGGCGTGCCCCCCGTCGTCTACGAGCTCATGAACCTCTACCCGCGTCGCAGCCAGCGCCGGCCGTCGGTGGAGTTCGTGCCGACGCCCTACCGCGCCCCCACCGACCAGCGCTGAAGGCCCCGCCTTCGCGGCTGGGCCGCGGGCTCGGCCGCGCCTCGCGACCCGCTCAGGGCCGTGGTAGAGTCGCCTCTTGAGCTAGGAGGCTTTGATGAAGGAGCACTCTGGTCGTCGTGCCGTGATCGTGGGCGCGCTGAGGCGCGCCGCGGGCATCGCTCTCAGCGCGCTCGCCGTCGGCGCCATCCTGGGCGCCTGCTCGGCCCCCGCGAGCAGCGCCAGCGCAGCGAGCGGCGGCCCACTTAAGGCGACCGCCGGCCAAACGATGAGGGCGACTTCCGCCGGTACCATCGTCGACGACTGGACTCACGCCCTCCAGGTGATCGCCAGCCTCAAGGCCGCGCCGCCCTCCGCACCTGTGGTGCTCCTCCTCGGCGGGTCGTCGGCGCGGGAGTGCTCCGTGAACGACGCCACCTGGACGCAGCAGGTGAAGAGCGCTGGCATCGCCAACGTGGAAACCTTCGACCTGGGATCGCACAACCGCACCACCGCTCAAGACCTGGCGCTCATGCAGGCGCTCCCGGCGCGCAGCCTGACGGGCATTGCCTTCATCGCCATGAACGTCAAGCGCTTCACCTCGCCGGCGAAGACCGCCGCGACGATCTCTCTGCCCAAAGCGGGCGCCCTCTCGCCCTCTCACCCCTGGGCCCAGCACATCTATGACGCGAAGCCCATGCTCAGCGTCTCCAGCAAGAACGTCGCCCTGCAGCGCTGGCTGGCCAGGCGCTATCCGCTGTTCGAGCACGACTATGCTGCGTCCACCCAGTTGCTTGGGAAGCTCATTCTCGCTTGTCGGGCGGTAGGGCTGAAGCCCGTGCTCATCGAGATGCCGCGCAACATGGCGATCATCGGCCACCGGCTCGACAACCCCCTTGCCCGCGTCGCGGCGACCTGCGCCACCCTGAGCAAGCAATACGGGTTGCCCCCCTTTGTGAGCCTCGTGACAGCGGCCAAGCTCAAGAACGGCGATTTCTACGATCTCTGGCACCTCGAGAAGTCCGGCCGCGCCAAGTGGCAGCCTCTGCTTTCGGCGAAGACCGTGGCGCTGTTGAAGCAGTACAACCCGGGCGGTAGCGGCTCCTGATGCGCGGCCGCGGGCCACTGATCGCGGCGGCGCTGCTCTTCGGCGCCTACGCGCTGGCCTGCGCGGCCGCCTTCGTGGCCATCCCCGCCAGCGCGCTCACCAGCCGCCAGCTCTCCGAGTTCACCGTCACCGACGACATGATGGCCACCAAGCAAACCGCCGGAAGCGACTGGCAGCACGCCGTGCAGATCGTCGCCAACCTTCGCGCCCAGCCACCCACGGCGCCCCTGGTGGTGCTCCTGGGCGGCTCGTCGGCGCGCGAGTGCACGGTCTCCGACAGCGACTGGGAGGCCCAGATCGGCCAGCTCGGAGGGCCCCAGGTAGACGCCTACAACCTGGGCTCCCGCAACCGCACCTACGCGCAAGACCTGGACTTCGTGAAGTTGCTGCCCGCCAACCAGCCGACCATCGTCTACCTGGGCATCAACCTGAGTCGTTTCTGCAACCCGCCCTCGTCCCCGACGATCACGCTGCCCAGTCCCCTCATTCCGCCACCCCCTTACAACCAGCACATCTACTCGATCACCAAACGCATCCAGCTCAAGTCAACCAAGCGCTTCTACGTGAAGTACTGGCTGAAGCGCCGGCTGCCGCAGTTCAACAGTAACTTCGCCTACAATATGGGCGTCATCAAACACATCATTCAGGCTTGCCAGGCAAGCGGTCTGCACCCGGTGCTCGTCGACCTGCCGCGCGATCTGCCCATCATCGGGCACTCCTTCGACGTGCCGGTGGGCGCCTACCACCTGGCCTGCAAGAAGTTGGCCGCCAAGTACAAGATCCCGTGGCTCAGCTTCGTCTCCGCCTGCAAGTTCGTGAACGGCGATTTCTTCGACATCTTCCACACGGTGGAGCCGGGCCGCGTGAAGTTCCAGTATCTCCTCTCCCAAAGGACCGTTGCCCTCCTGAACGCGTACGGCATGACGCCGTCGCCGTCTCCCTCGCCGTCTCCCTCGCCCCCGAGCCCCAGCCCTTCGGCGAGCCCCCCCAGCCCGTCGGTGAGTCCCAACCCGTCGGTGAGCCCCTAAGCCTGGGCCATCCCTGTCTTGACCCGTCGTGAGCCGTAGTCCTTCCTAAGAGCCTATCGGGATAGGCTCTAGGCCTCTCCTGGGTCGACGGCACGACACCCTTGGCGACCTCAGATGGCACACCCCAGACGGCCATGCTTGGCGAAGTACTTCTGGTGGAACTCCTCGGCGCGCCACCAGTGCGGCGCCGTCACGATCTGCGTGACGACGGCACGGCGAAAGCGTCCTTCCTCTTGCAACCGGCTGATCGCCGCGCGGGCGGCGGTCTCTTGCTCAGGTGTGTGGCAGAAGATCGCCGAGCGGTACTGGCTGCCCACATCTGGACCCTGCCGGTCTTTGGTCGTCGGATCGTGCATCGCGAAGAACGCCTCCAGCAGGTCTTCGTAGGAGATCTGCTGCGGATCGTAGTCGACGCGCACCGCCTCGGCGTGACCGGTGGCGTGCGAGCATACCTGCTCGTATGTGGGGTCCGGCGCGGTCCCGCCGGTGTAGCCAACCTCGGTTGAGCGCACGCCCCGCAACTCGTCGAACCGGGCCTGCACGCCCCAGAAGCACCCCGCCGCGAAGGTTGCTGTCGCCATAGTCCTCGCCTTGCTCTCGAGAGATCCGCACGCCACCAAGGGCGGCGAGCCTTGCAGACGCATGATTCCCCGCCTGCGCGAGCGGCACGCCGGCCACGACACGCCGGCGCCGCACCCGTCCCGCCGGTCTCGCGCCACCCGCGCACCGCGGCGGCTTCTGATACGGTTTGGGCGGTCACGACCTGGAGTAGCCACCATGCGCATCGACTTCGACGCTCCCGTGGAACGCGCCGGCACGGCAAGCTACAAGTGGGACACGTATCCTCAGGGCGTGCTCCCGCTTTGGGTGGCAGACATGGACTTCGCCTCGCCACCGGCGGTCGTGGAGGCTCTGCGGGCACGCGCCGCGCACGGCGTCTACGGCTATGCGCTGGTGCCCGACATGTTGGTGGAGGCCATCCGCGCGCACCTCGCCGAGCGCTACGGCTGGCACGTGGAGCCGGAATGGCTCGTGTGGCTGCCCAGCGTGGTGCCCGGTCTGAACCTCGCCTGCCGCGCTTGCGCCGCGCCGGGCGAGGCCGTCATGACCGTCACGCCGGTGTACCCGCCGTTCCTGAAGGCCCCTCCGGCCCAGGACCGGCGCTTGATCCGCGTGCCCGCGACCCTCGCCGACGGGCGCTGGGGGCTGCCCCTCGACGCTATGGAGGCGGCGCTCACCCCCGACACCCGTGTGCTGCTCTTCTGCCATCCGCACAACCCGCTGGGGCGCGTGTGGAGCGCCACCGAAGTGGCGGCCGTCGTCGATTTCTGCCGCCGTCACCACCTGGTTCTCTGCTCCGACGAGATTCACTGCGACCTGCTGCTCGACCCGCTCGAGCACCTACCGGCCGCAATGGTCGCGCGCGAGCTGGATCAGGCCGTCGCCGACGGCATTGTGACCCTTATGTCGCCGAGCAAGACCTTCAACCTGCCGGGACTCAACTTCGCCTTCGCCATCATCGCCGACGCGAGGCTCCGCGAGCGGTTCCAGAGGCCGGGCGCCGGGCTCCTGCCCTTCCCCGGCTGCTTCGCCGTCGCCGGCGCCACGGCGGCTTACCGTGAGTGCGACGACTGGCTCGCGCAGCTTCTCGATTACTTAAGGGGCAACCGCGACATGCTGGAGCGCTTCGTCGCAGAGTCGCTTCCCGCCGTGACGATGACCCATGTCGAGGCCACCTATCTGGCCTGGCTCGACGTGCGCCGGCTCGATCTCGCCGATGCCGCTGCCGCCTGCCTGCACGCCGGCATCGCGCTCTCGTCGGGCGACGCGTTCGCCGGACCTGGATTCGTGCGCCTCAATTTCGCCTGCCGCCGGCAGGTCCTCCAAGAGGCACTGCAGCGGCTGCAGACGGCCTTGCGCTGACCGACGCCTGGCCGAGAGAACGGCCGCCGGCGGCCTCGCAACGGGGTCACCGCGTCGCGCGCCGCACGAGCCTCGCGGCGCGGGCTTCACGGCGCTACGCGCCGCACGAGCCCGCCACCGGGTGTACCGACCAGCACGAGGTCGGCGCGCCGGCGCGCGAAGAGCCCGCACTCCACCACACCGGGGATGATGTCGAGCTCCGCCTCGAGCCGCTCCGGATCGGAGAGATCCAGGCCCAGAACGTCGAAGATGGCATTGCCATTGTCGCTGACGAAGCTGGCGCGTACCGAAAGCGAGCCACCCAACGCCGCCACGCGCTCCGCCACCAGGGGCGCGGCCATGGGCAGCACCTCGAGCGGGAGCGGAGCACCGCCGAGGCGCTCCACGAGCTTGGAGTCGTCGACGATGCAGACAAACGTGCGCGCCGCCGTGGCCAGCACCTTCTCACGTGCGTGGGCGCCGCCGGCGCCCTTGATGAGTCGCAGGAAAGGATCCACCTCGTCGGCACCGTCGACGTAGAGACCCAGCGGCCCGGCCTCGGCCAACGAGACAACGGGCATCCCGGCGGCCCGCAGGGCAGCCGCCGTGCCCTCCGAGCTGGCCACCGCGCCGAGCACATCGCGCCGCGCCGCAAGCAGCGCGATAAAGAGGGCGGCGGTGCCGCCGCTGCCTACACCGACGATCGTGCCGCTCTCAACGTACTCGAGCGCAGCGACCGCGGCGGCTCGCTTCATGTCGTCGCGACTCACGCGGGCCTTCTTCGTCGCATTGAACTCCTGGACCTTCATGATGCCCGTGGTCGGCGTAGTTATGCGATGCTCAGCCGGCAGACTTCGCAGTCGCAGTCCTCGTGATGGTGCCACGGACCCTGGGGTACGAGGTTCTCGTCCCACACCCGCCGACGGCGGCGATCGCCGCGCAGGTCGGTGAGGTAGAAAGCGCCCTCCTCGAAGTCCCACAGATCGCCCCTGATGGTCCAGCAGGAGGCAGGTGCGCCCAACGAACGCAGGTGCTGCTTCTCGAACGCCAGCCCCGGCCACCTCATGCCACTCGACTCCGCACCTAGCCCAGCGTCAGCTCGCTCCCCGCTCAGCATGTCTGCACGACTCATGGACGCCCTCCTCTCAGCTCACCGCGCTCCGCTCAGAACAGCCGTTTGCTCATGATGTCGACAAGCGCCGCTGCGGGGCAGTGAGGCCACCTACCCTTCTTCGGCAGGCGGCATACTCATCCGCGCCGGGAGGCGTGGCGGGAGGCACGGCGCCCCTGCGCCGTGTTCAGGGCGCCCCCGCGCCGCACCGCTCAGGCTCTCTGCTTTTCGGCCTTCTTGCGCTGCTCGCTGCTCAGGATGGCCTTGCGAACCCGCACCGTCTTCGGCGTCACCTCGACGAGCTCGTCGTCGGCGATCCACTCCAGGGCGCTTCGTCGAGCGTGAGAGCGCGCGGGACCTTGAGGCCCGCGTCGATCTCCTTGGTGGACGACCGGTAGTTGCCGAGCTGCTTGCGCTTGGTGGGGTTGCACAGCATGTCGTCGGCGCGTGCGTTCTCGCCCACGATCATGCCTTCGTAGATGCGGTCCATAGGTGAGACGAACGAGGTAGGCGCGCTGCTCCGGATTCTCGAGTGAGTAGCTCGCGGCCTCGCCGCCGGTCTGGCTGACGAGGGAGCCGCGGTCGGACCGGGCAGCTCGCCGCGCCACGGGCCGTAGCCGCTGAAGCGCGAGCTCGTACGCCCAACCCCCGCGTCTCGGTAAGGAAGAAATCGCTGCGGTAGCCGATGAGGCCGCGCGTAGCGATGGTGAACTCCAGACGCACCAGGCCGGTTCCGCTGGAGCGTTCCTCCCACCAGCTCACCCTTGCGCAGGCTGAGCTCCTGAATCACCGTGCCCTGGTACTCGTCGGGCACATCGATGATGAGCTGCTCGGCGAATCAGCTCAAGGAGCTTGCCCCGCGAGTCGCGACGGGTGATCACTTCGGGGCGACTGGCGCAGAGCTCCATGCCCTCGCGGCGCATCTCTTCGATGAGGATGGCGAGATGCAACTCTCCCCGGCCGCTGACCTTCACGCCGTCTGGCCGTCCCAGGTCTTCCACGCGCAGCGCCACGTTCACGCGCAGCTCTCGCGCCAGGCGGTCTTTGATCTGGCGAAGGGTGACAGCGCGCCCGTCGTCGCCGGCGAACGGACCGTTGTTCACAAGGAAGAACATAGCCACAGTGGGTTCTTCTATCTCGAGCGGCGGCAAGGCCACGGCGCCAGGGTGCGAGCTTCGACGGCCGAC
This sequence comes from uncultured Thermoleophilia bacterium, assembly GCA_963848545.1. Classification (GTDB taxonomy): domain Bacteria; phylum Actinomycetota; class Thermoleophilia; order UBA2241; family UBA2241; genus CAIXSE01. Next base: position 2,798 of record CAWKEZ010000055.1, on the reverse strand, counting down.
AATGTGTCGCCGATGGTGACGTCAGCGGGGCCGGCGAGCCAGACGATGTCGCCGGCCGCGACTTCGTCGACGGCCCGCTTCTAGAGGCCGCGAGTTACCGAGAGATGCGTGACACGGGCCGTCTCGCTGCCCGCGACCTCCCAGCCCGCGTCTGGATCGCCGACCACGAGGCGTCGCGTCATCGTGCGGCGCAGCCCGTCGCCCACGGCCAGCCGGCCCTGCAACACGCGGCCGCAGCCGATGCGGCCGATGTAGTCGCTCCAGGCGAGGGTGCTCACCTGCATGAGAACGGCGCCTCCTGGTCGACCCGTGGCGCCGAGCACCTTGGCGATGATCGTCTCGAAGAGGTCATTCATGCCGGCGTCGGCCAGCTCGGCGAGCATCGCCGGCGAGACGCCGCCGCCGTCGGCGACGTGCACCTCGCGCTCGTGCTCTTCCTTCTGGTACTCATCCAGGTCATTGACGATCCAGCCCTCAAGGCCAGAGCCGTAGAGCACCGGGAAGTCGAGCTGGTCGTTGTCGGCGCCCAGCTCAACGAAGAGGTCGAAGGTCTTGTCGAGGGCGCTCGACGGATCGGCGTTTGGCCGGTCGGCCTTGTTGACGATTACGATGGGCCGCAGGCCGAAGCTAAGTGCCCTCCATGACACGTAGCGCGTCTGCGGCATGGGGCCTTCGTTGGCGTCGACGGCCGCGGGCGCCGAGTCGACCATGCTGAGCACGCGCTCCACCTCGCCGCTGAAGTCGGCGTGCCCCGGAGTATCGATGATGTTGATGAGGTAGTCGTTCCACTGCACCGTGCAGTGCTTGCTGCGGATGGTGATGCCGCGCTCGCGTTCCAGATCGTTGCTGTCCATGACGCGTTCGTCCACATGCGCGTTCTCGCGGAACACATGGGCGGCGCGGAAGATGCTGTCGATCAGCGTCGTCTTGCCGTGGTCGATATGGGCGATGATGGCCAGGTTGCGGATCTTGTCGACGGCGTGCACGGCGGGTGTCTTTCGTTCGGGTGGCTGACGCTGCGGGCCCCCGGCTCCAGACCGTCCGGGTCATGCTAGTGTACACGCCGGCGCGAGGCGGCCCTACCCGTGCGCCGCCCGCAGGTCCGCGGCAGTGACCGGACGGCGGCTGACGCGCGGACGCCCCACCCGTACAGAGAGTCGCCGCCCGTGTCGCTGGACACCTGGCCGTCGCATCGCAGTCACTCTCGTGATCGTCGGGCTCGGGTGTCGCCCCGGCTTGGTGGTCGTCCGCCGACCCGCGTAAGCAGTGTTCCCGCAACGGCGGTGCGCAACACACAGTGTGGCACGGGCGCCCAGCACGTGATCAGGTATGCCGCTCGGGGCCAAGCGCAGCGGGCAACGCACCCGTCCCTTCAAGTACGTCTACCGCGGGAGTAGACTGGAACCGTGGACAATGAAGGAGGCGCCATGCCTGGCAGAGAGTACGTCTGCGGGGAGTGCAGACACCGGTTTCGCACGCCCGACCATATGCCTCTGAACGCGTCCGCCCTCATGTGCCCGTCTTGCGGCAGCATCGACTTGATGATCGTCGCCGAGGAACGCCCGCGGCCCGTTGTGATGCGGGCCAAAGAGCCGGTGCCGGCCGACGACGGCACTAAAGGGCGCGACAACGGGGCTCGCTAACCGACGAAGGGCGCGAGAGCACCCGCGGCGGTTCCCGAGCGGCCCGCGGCCCGCACACCAGGGCACCCGGCCGGCCGCTCGCGTCTGGTACGCTTACCTCATGCTCAAAGCCGTCACCTTCGACTTCTGGAACACTCTCACGTCGACGCTCGCGGCAAGGAGCGCGACCTGCGCAGAGCCCAGTTGTTGCGCGCGGAACTCGCGGCGGTCGGCCTCGACCCATCGCCGGTTGCCCTCGACGACGCCTTGCACGCCGGCTTCGATTTCTTCGACACCGTCTGGCTGCACGAGCATCGCACGCCGTCGAGCACCGAGATCGTCGAGGCCATCCTCTCCTCCCTGCGCGCCCGCGTGAGCGAGGAGTCGCGCGCCCGCCTGACTCACGAGTACGAGGACATCGTCCTCGCGTACCCTCCCGAGCTCATGCCCGGCGCCGCCTACACGCTGCCGCGGCTGGCGGAGCGCTACCGGCTGGCGGTGATCTGCTCGACACGGGCTACTCGCCGGGCCGCGTGCTGCGCGAGTTACTGCGACGCGACGGCGTGCTCTGCTACTTCGAGTACCTCTTCTTCTCCAACGAGCACGGCATGAGCAAACCCGACGTGCGCGTGTTCCGGCACACCCTCACCGAGCTGAACGTGCGCGCCCCCGAGGCCGCGCACGTGGGCGACATCCAGCGCACCGACATCGCCGGCGCCCAGGCGGCGGGCATGGCGGCCGTGCACTTCGTCGCGGCGCCAACAACAGCGATGCGCGCCACTCCACGGCCGATCTCCTCGTCAGGCATTTCGAAGACCTGCCGGAAGCGCTCGGCGGCCTCACCTGTGCCGGCTGCTGAGCACTCACCTGCCGGCCGGCACCACCGGCCGTCACGCCATGGCGCTGCTCGCTGTGGTGCTGCTCCTGCTGGTCTTCGTGCTCCTCGCCGCCCTGGTCAGACACGCACGCCGCCGGCGGCCTGGACGGCCGCGCGATCGTCTGGATGCAGCACCATCAAAGAGCTTCCCGTTGCAGCACGTGGCTGGGGTCTTCAACGCCTTGGGCACGTGGTGGTGCTGTCGATATTGGCCAGGCGATCGCCGTCTGGCTGCTGGCCGCGTGCAGCCGGCGCCGCGACGCCGTGTACCTGGGTGCCGCGGTGGCGCTCACGATCCG
>CAWKEZ010000054.1:0-6469 GCA_963848545.1 uncultured Thermoleophilia bacterium | reverse complement strand
CGATCGCCTGTCAGGGCGCGATCCACAATCACGCTACGGCTGCAAATCTAGCCGCGGGCGCCTCTCTCGTAAACGGCGCGCATGCCGGGCACCCCCGCAAGCCCTCACCCGGCCCGTGCCGTCAGCTCCGAATCGGCGACCGGCGGAACGTCCTGGCGGCGGAATTGGGTGCGATAAAGCTCGGCGTAGAGGCCGTCGGCCGCCAGCAGCTCGTCGTGACGCCCGCGTTCGACGATGTGGCCGGCGTTGAGGACGAGGATCTGGTCGGCGTCGCGCACCGTCGAGAGTCGGTGGGCGATGACCAGTAACGTCCGGCCGGCGAGTGCCGTCTTGAGGGCGCGCTGCACGGCTTTCTCCGACTCCGAGTCGAGGTGCGCCGTGGCCTCGTCCAGCACCACGATGTCGGGCGCCTTGAGCAGCAGCCGCGCGATCGCCAGGCGCTGCTTCTCACCACCCGAGAGCCGGTAGCCGCGGTCGCCCACGATGGTCTCCAGGCCGTCGGGCAGCGATTCGATGAGCGCCAGGATCTGAGCGCCGCGCAGCGCCTCCGTGAGCTCGTCGTCGCCGGCGTTTGGCTTGGCGTAGAGGAGGTTGGCGCGGATGCTGTCGTGGAAAAGGTGGGCATCCTGCATCACCACACCGATCGCCCCGCGCAGCGAGTCAAAGGTGGCGTCGCGCACGTCGACGCCGTCAATGCGCACCGCTCCCGAACACACATCGTAGAGACGTGGCACAAGCTGGCTCACAGTCGTCTTGCCGGCTCCAGACGGGCCCACCAGGGCGACGAGCTGGCCCGGCTCGGCGGTGAAGCTCACGTCGCTCAGCACCTGCTGGCTGGGCGCGTCGCTGAGCACGGCCACCGATTCGAGAGAGGCCAGCGAGACCTCGCTGCTCGTCGGATAGGCGAAGCCGACGCGGTCGAACTCGAGCGCGCCGGGCCGCGGGGCACGCTCGCCGCGTCGGGTTTCTCGGCCACCATCGGCGAGAGGCCGAGCACCTCGAAGACGCGATCGAACGAGACCAGGGCCGTCATCAGGTCGACGTTGACGTTGGAGAGCGCCGTGAGGGGCCCGTAGAGCCGGTTCAGGTAGGCGGTGAGGGCGACCACGGTGCCCACGTCGAGCGCGCCGTGCACGGCTGAGCACGCCGCCCCATCCGTAGACCAGCGCCGTCGCGACCGCGGCGGTCAGCAACAGGGCGATGAAGAAGAAGCGCGCGTAGATGGCCTGCACGATATCGATGTCGCGCACCCGCGCCGCCTTGGCCCTGAACGCCTGGCTCTCGGCCTCGGGATGGCCGAACAGCTTCACGAGCAAGGCACCAGAGACGTTGAAGCGCTCGACCATGCCGATATTCATCTCGGCGTTGAGCGCGTAGAGCTCGCGCGTAATGGCCTGCAGACGCCGGCCCAGCCAGCGCGCCGGCAGCATGAACAGCGGCAGCAACACGAGCGCGACCAGCGTGAGCTGCCACGACAGCACGAACATGATGGCCAGCACGATAGCGACGCTGATGAGGTTGCCGACCACGTTCGAGAGCACGTCGGTGAAGGCCTCCTGAGCGCCGGTCACGTCGTTGTTGAGGCGGCTGACCAGGGCGCCGGTCTGCGTGCGGGTGAAGAAGGCCAAGCGGCATGCGCTGCACGTGGTCGAAGACCTTGGTGCGCATGTCGAAGATGAGCGACTCGCCGACCCGCGCACTGATGAAACGCTGCACCAGGGTAAGGCCGGCGTCGGTGACGGCCAGGCCGGCGACGAGGAGAGCGAGGGCCACGATCAACCCGGCGCGATGCCCGAGTATGCCCTTGTCGATGATCTCCCGGTAGATGAGCGGGTTGGCGGCGCTGACGAAAGCATCGAGCACCACCAGCGCCAGGAATACGGCGAGCAGACCTTTGTACGGTGCGACGAAGGTGAGGATGCGCCGCGTGGTGCCCTTGGGGATCTTCTGGTCTTGCACCGTGTTGTCACGGCGCAGCGAGCGCAGCGCGGTGAATCCGCCCGGACCCATCATGGGGCGGCCTCAAGGCGGGCGGGGGGCGCGTCACCCTCGTTAAGCACCAGGAGGAGCTCTAGCAGCTGCCTGCGCTGCCGCGTCGTGAGGCGCCCGAACATCGCCTCGGCGCTCGCCCGACGAAGGTCGCCGAGGCGCGCCAGCAGGGCGGTACCGCGAGCCGTGGGGCTGACGCGGACAGATCGGCGATCGTCCGCGTCGCCCTGACGCGCAACGAGCGCCGCGGCTTCGAGCGCATCGATCGTCGCTGTGGCCGAGCGCGGCACCACCTCGAGCCGCGCGGCCAACTCGCCGATGCGCACGGGCTCGCCAGCGTCCGCGAGCAGCCGTAAAGCACGCGCCTGCCCGAACGTAAGTCCCAGGGGCCGCAGCTCGGCGCGGGAAGCGCGCCGCAGGCGCCACGAGGCACAGGTGAGCAGCTCCGCCAGTTGCGCGACGAGATCGACCCGGCGGCCGACCGGAGGGATGGGTGGCTGTGGGTACCATGCGCCTCCTCGAAGGGGCAGGCAGCAAACTATGGACAGATACGCAAAGTGATATTACCACATAGTGAGTTAAACTCACATAAGCCGCAGCGCAAAGCCGCGCGGCCGCGGCAGCGCACGGGGGGTCGAAACACACACCATTCGTGCGCGAGGGGGCGGTGGCGCCTGCGGCGCCACCGCCCCCTCGCGCATCTTGATGGTCGTTTCTGATTCTGCTCAGGCTGCCTTGCGTCGAGATTCCTGGGCGCTGCGTCGAACCCCTTCGTGGCGCTCGCGGCCGCCGGCGGAGAGATGCTCGTGACAGACGCAAGCCGGCCGGCCTCTTGCCGGCGGCGACTCAGCGTCCAGATGGCGGCGCCGGCGATCAGCAGGGCGGCCACGGCCCCAGCGACCCAGCCTATCGCCGCGGACGGACCGGACAAGGAAACGGCGCCCGACCCACCCCCGTCGCTGCTCACGAACGCGGCCGCAGCCGACTGAACGACTATCGCAAGCGCTACCAACACAAGAGCCAGCATGGCCACGAAACGCCCGAGCCTGCTGTGAAGTATGAGCTTCATGTCGTTACCCCCGGGGCGCCGCTGCCGTCGCGGCAGGCCTGACGCCCTTTCAGACCGAGGACGAGAACGCCTCCCTCGGCCACAGTTAACACTCAATGTCTGCCCGGGAGAACCTGGGCCCAATCGGGGAGACGCAACACTGCAGGGTCGGAACAGGCGCGGCCGCAAGGCCCTCCGCGTGTGCTCAGCGGCCTTGGGCCGCTGAGCTTCATGCACTAACCTTGGGCGAACTGCGGCCGCGCGTCAGCGAGGCAAGAGCGCCCACCAGAGCAAGGCCGGCGCCGGTGAGCATCGCGTAACGGTAGCCCTGCGCATAGTGACTTAGGGCGAAGGCGGCAGCCGCTAGCGCCGCGGAGCTGCTATGGCCGGGCACCGGCGTACCCAAGGTGAGCAGCAGACGGCCGCCCCCCGGACCGAGGGTGCTGGCCGCGATTCCGCCCAGCACGGCGACGCTGAGCGCCTGCCCGGTTGAGCGCATGGTACCCACGAAGGCACCCGCCAATCCCAGCTGCCGCTTCTCCACGCTGCCCATGATCGCGCTCATGTTGGGGGCGCTGAAGGCCGCCATGCCGAGGCCGACCACGCCCAGACTGGCCATCACCCTGAGGAGGCTCGACGAAGTTGGCACGGTGGCCAAGAGCACCATGCCCAGCGCGACAATGGCCATGCCGCCGCTGGCCAGCAGCCGCGAGCCGACCCTGTCGCTCCAGCGCCCGCTTAGCGGGCTCAGGGCGGCCATGACCACCGGTTCGGCGAGCATCAGCCAACCCGTGAGGCCCGCCGAGTGCTTCTGCACAACCTCGAGGTAGACCGCCGTAAGGATGGTGATTGCCCCCAGGGCCATGTAGTTCAGCAGGGCCGCTGAGTTGGCGGCCGCGAAGAGGCGGTTGCGCCGCACCAGGTCAAGGTCGAGCAAAGGGTCGGCGGTGCGCAGCTCGACGAAGACGAAGGCCACCAGGCTGGCGACGGCCACGACGAGCAGGCCCAGCGTGCGAGGCGACGTCCAGCCCCACTGCGCGGCAAAGGTCAATGGTACGAGCAAAGCGACGAGGCTGAGGCCCCACAAGCCTGTGCCGAGGGGATCAGGGCGCAAGGCGCGCTCATCGCCGCCCTCGTGCCGCGGCATGAGCGCGTACCCCGCGGCCGCGACGGCGACGCCGATGGGCAGGTTGACCAGGAAGATTGCCCGCCAGCCGAAGTGGTCGGTGAGAAAGCCGCCCAGCGGCGGCCCCACGCTCAGACCGAGGTAGACCGCCATGACGTTGATGCCCAGGGCTCGACCCCGCTCCGGGGGCGGAAAGACGGCCGTGACGATCGCCGCCGAGGTGGCTCCGAGCAACGCCGCGCCGACCCCTTGCACGGCACGGCTGACGATGAGCCAGGCGACATTCATGCTGAGCGCCGAGAAGAGCGATCCGACGGTAAAGAGGGCGATGCCCACCAGGTAGTAGTGCACGCGGCCGCGATGGTCGGCCAGACGCCCCAAGGGGACGAGCAGCACCGCCATGACGAGCAGGTAGACGGCCTGTACCCAGATCGAGGCGCTGAAACTGAGGCGGAGGGTCTCGCCCATCTTGGGCAGCGCGACCGCGACGATGGAGCTGTCGAGGGGACCCATGAAAGCGCCTACCGAGGTCAGGGCAAGCAACTGCCAGCGACGCGCATACAGCTGCTCGGGGAGGATCCGAGTGATCAGGGGCACGACGACAGTATAGCCACTACAGCCGGCGAGAGTTAGCGCATATTCTCGGCGGTGGCGACCGTGCGTGAGACCCAGGCTTGGGTCGCCTCGACGCGGTTGAACGTGAACAGGTGCACTCCCACGATGCCCATGCCGGGATCGTCGAGGTGGTCGGCGATCGCGCGCGCCAGCGGCGTGGGATCGTACCGTCGCGCGCGAGCCAATGCGGCGACCTGGCGACCGTGCCTGGCGAGGTAGCGCACCGAGGCCCCGACCCCCGTCTTCAGGGAGATCTCGGCCAGTTTGCGCCGATCGACCACTCCGGGCAGACCCACCACCACCGGCAACTCGATGCCGGCGGCGCGAATCGTGTGGATCCAGCCCACAAGCGCTGCGGCGTCGAAACACATCTGGGTGACGATGTAGTCTGCGTGGGGTTGCTTGCGCAGCAGGGCGGCGAGCAAGCTGGCGCCCGAAATGAGGGGGTGACCCTCCGGATAGCCGGCCACACCGATGCGCGCCGGCGGGTGCGACAGGTCTGCGAGATCCTCGAGAAGATCGCTGGAGCTCTGATAGCTCCCCGGCGCAGGCGAAGCGTCACCGCCGATCACGAAGGCTTCGTGGATGCCCGTGTCGCGCAGGCGCGCGACGATCGCCTCGAGATGAGCCGGCCCCCTCACCATGCGCGCCGCGAGATGCGGCACCACCTCGTAGCCGAGGACGGCGAGATGTTCGCTAACGTCGAGGGTCCGCGCGATGCCGTAATGTGGCGAGGCGGTAACGGTCACTGTCGCTCCCGGGGCAAGCCCGACGACCATCGGTTCTACGGCGCTCACCGGTATGACCTCGAACCGCGGTCTGACGAGCAGCCGCGGCACAGGGGACGGGCGAGCAACCCTCTCGGCACCGTTGATGGCCACGCCTCCCCCCTCGTTGGAAATGGACTGACAATGTCCTGTTTATGCCCCCTCCAGCGCCTGCCCGTGCGCACCTGCTCGCCGGCCGTCGGCGATGGATCTAAGGCGCTCATGAGTGACGCCCGCGGACGGCGGGAAGGAACAATGTGTAGGTGGCGTCACGAGGGAGGAAGTCATGGGCGAGTCGCACATCGAGAACCACGTGCTGCAGGAGCGCTGGGGCGTGAGCACCTGCGCGATGTGCGGGGCCACCATCGTCCTCGGCGAGCGCTACACATGGATGCGACGCAACGGGCAGCAGGAGATGCTGTGCTCACTGTGCGCCTGCGACCCTCTGCCTGATCCGCGCAAGCTGACGAGTGCTCGCCGTATGCTCGAGGCGGCCTGGCGAGCGGAACCGGCTTGGCGCGATAGAGCGGCAAGAGCGTCGTCGGCGGACTGATCCTCGAACTGATCCAGTCGCTCTGCCGTGACAACGCGGCGGCGCCAAACGCGCTCGCAAAATTTCAGAAGGGGCAGCCTATTGGCTCCATCGGGTTCCAGCCGGAAACGCTCAAGATGTTGCTCGACAAACTCTGCCACGACGCCGGCGTCGAGGTGCGTTTCTTCACGCGCGTTGTCGAGGCCGATGCCGATCCCCGGCAGCGCTGCGTCCGCGGCATCATCACCAGCAACGTCGAGGGCCTGCGCTATCTGCGCGCCAAGACGTTCATTGACGCGACCGGCGACGCCATCCTCGCCGATTTGTGCGGCGCGCCCGCCCGCGCCGCCGGACGCGACACGCCCAACATCATGCCGCCCACGCTCTGCGCG
>CAWKEZ010000053.1:0-14479 GCA_963848545.1 uncultured Thermoleophilia bacterium | reverse complement strand
GCGCAGAACCTCTTCGGTCTTCTGCGCCTCGTTGTGTTTGAACAGGCTCGTCAGAGGCGTATGGATGTCGAAGTGGCTGAGCAGCTTGCGCGTGAGACGGGTGTCTTCGGCGGCCACCAATTCCACGGCACGCAGCGTGTTGAGCACCCGGGCACTCACGTCGCCCAGGTTACCGATGGGCGTGGCGCACACGTAGAGCATGCCGCACCTCCCTAGAGGAACCGCTCGATGAAGACAACGTCCACGAACCGCGCGCCCAGCCGCGCCTGCCGGGCGCGTGCTGTCCCCACCACCGCAAACCCCAGGCTCAGGTAGTAAGCGAGTGATCCCGGGTTGTCGGCGCGCACCTCGGTGAAGACCTTCACGAAGCCCAGCTCCCGCGCGTAGGCAAACGATTCCTGAGCGAGGCGCCCGCCGATGCCGCGCCGGCGTACCGCTCGGTCACATAGGTGCCCATGGTGGCCACGTGGCCGCACGTGTGCGCGGCGAGGCCGGCCCATGGTTCCAGTGACTGGAAGGCCACTATCCCCTGGTCCGGCATCTCGGCAACGTGGATGAAAGCCCGCCCGGGCAGGGCAGCGATGTACGCCCGTTCGGCGGTGTCGCTGAATGGCGTGTCGAGAAGGCCGCGACGACCGCCGCTGATGACCTCGTTGAGCACCGCGGCTACGCCGGTGGCATCGTCTACTGTGGCGCGGCGCACGGCCGCCGACGCCGCCTTCACGCCGGCTGCGCCATACGGATGAGTCGTGACTCCTCCCCTCCGCCGTGCCGCCTGCGCCGACAACGCCCATGGCGCGACGCACGTGGGGGTTTCACCCCATCATGCCGGCCGCAGGATGGCTTAGCCCTCCATCCAGGAATCATAATGGTTACGGAAAGGGGGCGCCATGACCGCGGAGTACATGGTCTGCAGCGCCTGCGGAGAGGAACTCTGCAATGACCGCTCACGGTGCAGACTTGGCCGAGACGTTGGCATGCCCGCAGTGCGGCACCGTCGTGCTCGACGCCGAGCCTGTCGAAGACGTGATCCGGCACATTCACCCCGCCGTGCGCGAGCCGGCCGAGCCGGCGCGCGCACGGCTCACGGCCTAGTGAGTGGTGCGCTTGCGGCGCCCCACTCGTTAGATCGCCTGCGGGGTCTTGTCCGCCTCGCGGCGGGTGCTTACGCACCCGCGAGGCGCTCAGGTAGCACTAAGGCGACTGCGTCGCCTACGGGCATTAGTGCGCCGCTAAGGCTCCGTCTTCAGCAGACCGGAGGGCACTCCGGCCCGGTGCTGCATGCGCGCCGCCGGGGGCCTGGCGTGCCGACCGGCGTAAGCGTCGTGCGATCCTTGCGCCCCGGCGCGGTCGCCCACGAGCAGTAGAAGGGCGAGCGCCCAGAGCACCACGACAAGGACAGTGAGCAGCCTTCCGAGGCTCACCGGCGCGTGCTGTCTCGTCATCGCCATAGCGTCATCCCCGCCGCGTTATCCGCATACGGCTGGTATCGGCGGATTCTGCCGATTCATTACCGTTGACGCGCCGGCAGCCGCGCAGAGCCATTGGCCCCGCACGTGGCTGCCTGAAGCCGCTAGCCGCGCTGGTACATGCGTCTAGCGAAGGGCGCCGCTCTGACTGCCGCAAGCGCGCCCGGCGCCCGGCGGTCGTGACGGTGCGTCACCGCTGCCAGCCTCGCCGCGCCGCGTCAGCGAGGTAAGCAACCCTATGCCGCCTGGGCATCGGCCCTGAGCATCGCCGGCCGCTCTGGGTGTCACGCCTAGGACGCCGCGGGCACCGCGGCCGATTGTCGCCGGGAACCGCCGGCCCGAGTGTACTCCCAGGCAGAATGCACAAGAGTTGCCGCCGGAGGAGGTCACGATGAGACATCAGAAGGGCGCGCGGATGGCGAACGGTTTCACCTTCACCGAGGTGCTGATCGTCGTGGTCGTGATCGTGCTCCTCTCGGCGATCTTCATTCCGTCGTACCTGAAGCAGCGCGACAAGGCGCGCGATGCGGTGGTCAAGCAGGGTGTGCAGAGCATCGCCATGGGCCTGCGGGTGTACAACCTTGATCACCAGGGCCAGTACCCCCTGGATATCACCTCGCCGAACGGCAAGTACCCACTCGTCGATCCCTCTGGGACGCCGTACCTCGACACCTGGCCCAGCAACCCCTGGACCGGCAAGCTCATGAAGAACACCAGTGGCTACAGCAAAGGTGACTTCCAGTACGCCGGGTTCTCCAGCGTCGCCGCCGCGCAGCCCACCAGCATGGAGATCGATAGCTGCTCCCTCCTCGGCTGGGTGAGCAGCAAGTCGCAGCCCTACGTCGCCAGCCAACCCGGCCCGTACGCCGTGCGCGTCAACGTTCACCATACTCTGAAGTCCTAGCGCCGGCCGCCTCCTCTCGGCTGCGCCTACGGCCAGGGAGCGGCCGGCTCGACCCCGGCCGCTCCCGCGGTATGCTTGCTCGGTGGATGGCTTGAAGCGCATCGTCCTGGGAGACAACCTCGACGTGCTCGCCGGCCTGCCGGCGGGTTGTGCGCGGCTCGTCTACATCGACCCGCCGTTCAACACCGGGCGGGCGCAGCGCCGGACGCGGCTGAGGACGGTGCGTGACGAGAGCGGCGACCGCACGGGGTTTCAGGGGCGTCGCTACCGTACCGAGCGGCTCGCCGAGACCGCCTGGGACGACGCCTTCGACGACTACCTCGCGTTTCTCGCCCCGCGCCTCGCAGAGGCGCGGCGCATCCTCGCCGCCGACGGCTCGCTGTTCTTCCACATCGACTACCGCGAGGCCCACTACTGCAAGGTACTGCTCGACAAGGTCTTCGGGCGCGACTCCTTCATCAATGAGATCGTCTGGGCCTACGACTACGGCGGAAGGTCCCGCAACCGCTGGCCGGCGAAGCACGACACGATCTTCTGGTATGCGGTCGACCCGCGGCATTACGTGTTTCACTACCACGCCATCGACCGCGTGCCGTACATGGCCCCCGGCCTGGTCGGTCCGGAGAAGGCGGCCCGCGGCAAGACTCCCACCGACGTGTGGTGGAACACCATCGTGAGCCCCACGGGGCGGGAGCGGACCGGCTACCCCACGCAGAAGCCGCTCGAAGATCCTCGAGCGTATCGTGAAGGTACACTCAGACCCGGGGGACCTGGTGGTGGATTTCTTCGCCGGCAGCGGCACCACGGGGGAGGCGGCGGCACGCCACGGACGGAGCTACCTGCTGGTCGACTTAAACCCTGAGGCGGTACAGGTCATGGCCCGGCGCCTCGCCTGGGACGGCCCCGAGCTCGCAGGCTGCGAGTCCGGCGATGCCTGAGCCCACCGTTCCCGACCGCGACTGGGGCGTACAGAAAGAGGGCCGGCTCCCTCGGGAGCCGGCCCCCAAAAGCTTCACGCAGCGCGCGCCGCCATCACTCGGGAACAATAGCTTCGCTCGGGCACGACTCGACACAGGTGCCACAATCGTCGCACTTGTCCGGGTCGATGACGTAGATGTCGTCGCCTTCGGAGATGGCCTCATTTGGGCACTCGTCGATGCACGCACCGCAGGCCAGGCATTCATCCGTGATCTTATGAGCCATTAGGGTCTGTTCACCTCCTGTAGGCGCGCTGCAGACGCAGAACGCGCGGGGATTTCACCCTCATTTACAGACATGGCCGGAGCGAAGTCAAGACGAGGGCGCGGCGCCGGCACCGCACATCTCGGTCAGGGCAAGCGCCGCGGCCCCGACGAAACCGGCATCTGGGCCCAGGGCGGCCGGCACGATACGCACTTCATCCCTGGCCGGACGCAGCGCGCGCGCCGCGAGCTCACGGCGCGCCGGCTCCAGGAGCAACTCCCCCGCCGCGGCGGCGCCGCCGCCCACGACGATTACTTCCGGGTTGAAGATGTTCACCAGGGTGGTCAGCCCCGCGCCAAGAAAGCCCCCCAACCGCGTTAGCACGCCCGCGGCGCCTGCGTCGCCGGCGGCCGTGAGACGCACCAGCAGTCGGCCGTCTACGACTTCGCCGGCGAGCAGCGCACGACCAAGTGCCGAGTCTGGCCGCGCCCGCGCCTCGGTCACGGCCGCCGCGGCCATCGCCGGCCCGGCGACGTAAGCCTCGAGGCAACCGTGGTTAGGGCAGTCGGCGGGACACTCCGGCCCGTTCACGTCGATCATGATGTGGCCGAGCTCGCCGGCCGACCCGCTATGCCCTCGATAGGGTCGGCCGCCGCAGATGATGCCGCCCCCCACCCCGGTGCCGAGGGTAAGCATGAGCATCTCACGGGTACCGCGGCCGGCACCGTAGAGATGCTCGCCGATCGCCGCCACGGTGGCATCGTTGTCTACCACCACAGGCACGCCGAACCGCGCCCGCAGCACGTCTCTCAGCGGCACGTCGGTGAGCGGGAGGTTCACGGAGTGGACGATCCTGCCGCCGGGATAGTCGACCGTTGAGGCCACTCCGACGCCGATGGCGTCGACGTCGTCGCCGAACAGGTCGGCGATACAGTGGAGGAGGCCGTCGAGGCAGGCGGCCGGCGACGATTGATTGGTGGGCACGACGGTACGCTTCACCACGACCGGCGATACGGCTGTGCCCGCCGAGGGGGACGCGGGCAATCGTCCGCGCAGCAAGGCCGCGGCGGTCTTGGTGCCGCCCATGTCGACGCCTATAACGGTGTGTTCTGGATTCACGGGTGGTGCGCTCAGGGTCAGTGACGCCACGCAGCTTACCATGGTGTACACTCATTGGAGGAAACGCCCGCTCGGGCGCGTAATCAGGCTGATAGCCTGTGCCCTGCTCCCCGCGAACACCGTGCGCCGGGCCTATCTGCGGCCGGCGCCCTACGCACGTCCACGGATGCCGAACAGCGACGACAAAGAAGGGCGCAAGCCCTACAAGACCTACAAGGCCGGCCGTGGCAAGCGCAGCACGCTCGACGACGAACTCGCCGGCGCACGGCCGGCGCACGGCGTCCGCGAAGGCGATCTGCCGGCGGGCGACCAGCCGGGTCAGGCATACCGCCACTACGGCGCAGGGGCCGGCGGAGCTCGCGGGGAGAACGCCGTCGGCGCAGCCGCCGGCGGCCCGGGACCCGGCAGGCGACGGCGCTTCCGCTGGTGGTACGTCCCCGTCGGCGTGCTCCTCGTGCTCGTCATCGCCGGCGTGATCGTCACCGTTCTCGCCTGGCCGGGCTACAAGAAGTTCGACAAGGCAGTCGCCGCGGCCAACGCCCGCCTCGATGCCAAGACTCGCGCCCAGCTCACCCCCGACAGCGGATCGATCTGGCGCGACGGCACAACCCTTCTGCTGCTGGGCGTAGACAGCAAGCACGGCGAGCCGGCGCGCTCAGATACGATCATGCTCATGCGCTTCAACGCGAAGACGCACACCATCAACCAGCTCTCCATCCCTCGCGACACACGCGTCATGGTCGCCGGCCAGGGCTACACCAAGATCAACGAGGCGATGTTCTGGGGCTGGCCCTCGGCGGCCCTCGCCGTGGCGACCATCAAGCGGTACCGGGCATCCCCGTCAATCACGTGATGGTCAGCAACTTCACCGGCTTCCCGCGGCTCGTCAACGCGGTCGGCGGCGTCAGACCTGACGTGCCCCAGACGATCAGACCCAGGCCGGCAAGAAGCGGTCGCCGGTCGTCTTCAATAAGGGCATGCACCACTTCAACGGCAAGTACGCGATGCTGTACGTGCGCATCCGCCACGCCTACGACGACGACTTCGCCGGCGGCGCGCCAGCAGGCTCTTCGTGCAGGCGCTCGCGAGGAAGATCATCCCGCCCTCGGGCAACATCACCAATCTGCCCGAGATCGGCAAGCGCTTCATGAACGGCGTCGCCACCGACCTCACCACCTTTCAGATCCTCGCAGCTCGCCTACCTTAAGTGCGTGCCAGCGGCGGTAGCAAGGCGGTGATGGTCGGCCCAACGGGCTACCTCGGGGGCGTTTCCTACGTGTTTCCGCCGGCGGCCGCGGCGCGGCAGAAGATCATCGCGAAGTTCCTCACTAACTAGGCCACGCGAAGGCGCTGCTTCAGTACGCAACCGCGACCAGCGCGAGGCCACGCGCCGGCGCCGTCTGCCCCATATGCCGGCGTTCGCCCGAGACCAGGGCCGCAGACAGCTCCTGAAGGGTCATACGGCCTTGCGCGACGTCTACCATGGATCCCACCGCTACGCGCACCATGTTGTGCAGGAAGCTGTCGGCCCTGATCTCGAAGACCCACATCGGCGGGGGGCCCGGCCGCGAACTCGCGCCCGGCGGCAACCCGATCTCCGGCGGTGCGGCGCACGGCCGCCAGCGGGCGCTCAATACCTCACGGACGCAGCTGCGGTACAGCCGCGCCGACGGCGTGAGCGCCGCGAAGTCGTGCCGACCCGGCAGGAGAGCCGCCGCCGCCACGAGCAGTTCGTCGTCCAGGGGTCCGCGCACGTCCCACACGAAGGCCCGTTCGCGGACGGGCTTCACGCCCGAGACCCAGACGTTGTACCCGTAGGTGCGCGAGGCGGCGCTCCGCGCCACGAAGTCCTGCCGCGCCGCAGACACCGCCTGCACGGCTATGTCTCGGCGGCAGCACGGCGTTGAGCGAATGCCGCAGCAGGTCGGGGCGCACGTCGCGCCGCGTGCACGCGAACGACGCGACCTGCGCCCAGGCGTGCACGCCGGCATCGGTGCGCCCGGCGACGCTCAGACGTACCGGCTCGCGCACGATCATCGCCAGAGCATCCTCCACGGCCTCTTGCACCGTTCTACGCCCGGGTTGCCGAGCCCAGCCGTGGTCAAGCCGTGCCCTCATAGGCGAGATCCAGGCGCCACACCGCCGTGCCGGCCGCGCCCATGCCTACGCGACCAAGCCGCCGACGATGACCGCCGCTGTGACCGCCAGCAGCGCCACATCGGCGGGTCGCTGAGCGAGCAGACGATGGAGCCGCGTGCGCACGATCCAAACGGTGGCGCGCGCCTCCATGGCCAGCGCGAGGTCGTCGGCGCGACGGAGCTCGGCGCGACAACGGCGCCAGCACCGGCACCAGGGCTCGGGCGCGGCGGCGTAGGCCGCCGCGCCGAAAGTCGGCGCCGCGAGCGCGCTGCGCTCGCGTGATGGTGTCGAGCTAGACCAGCGGCGTAGGGGATGAACCGCAAGGCGATCGTCACCATGAGCGCCAGCTCGTCGGTGGGCGCCCGCAACGACGCGGGGCCACCCCAACCAGGCGGAGGCCGTCGGTGAGCGCCATGGGCGGCGTCGTCAGCGTCAGCGCGGAACCGGCGAGCACCAGCACCCGCCGCAGGCTACAGGTACGGCCGCCGAGCAGCGCCGTGTGACGACAGATCGATGAACCCCAGGCTGAAGAACGGTCTACCACCAGCGAAGAGTACCTGCGCCAAGAAGGTGAGACCCACCGGCCACAGCAGCGGCCTGAAGGCGCGCCGAACCCGGCGCGGTTACGCGGCTGCAGGGCGTAGACAACGCCGCGGCGGCCGCGAAGACGGCGAGGCCGGAGAAGAGTCGGCGCCGAAGGCGCCACAGCCAGGGCGCTGACCGCCAGCGCCTTGCTGCGCGGGTCCAGGCGGTGCACCGCCGACACGCCAGGATAGTACTGAGCGATGGTGGCCCTCACCAGGTGCCTCGGCGGCGGCGGCAATCGTGCGCGGCGCGCTCTGCGGCTCGCGCCCAGCCGACGCCAGAGCTGCACCAGGAACGGCTCGCGCAGCCGATTCGCGGCGACCACGGCCTACCCTCGATGCCGAAGTCCCAGCCGCCGCCGGCCGCGACGCGCCCCTCCGCAGCCGGCAGAAGCTCGTCACAAAGATCCCAGCGAAATCCATCATCTGAGTTGCCAGCACCAGGATACGCCCGCGACCTGAGATCACTCAAGATCGCCACGAGCTCGCGCCGCGTACATGGGTCGAGGCTCACGAACGGCTCGTCGAGGAGCAACAGCCGCGGTCGCATGGCGAGCACCCCGGCCAGTGCCAGGGCGCCTATGCTCACCACCCGAGAGCAAGTACGGATGCCGCTCGCCGAACTCCTCCGGGGGTAACCGCACGAGGTCGAGAGCAGAGTCTACGGCGAAATCCACTTGCGACCGACCACCGAGGCCGGCGCAGGCCGAAGGCTACGTCTTCGCGCGTCGTGGCGGGAACAGCTGAAGCTCAGCGTGCCTGGAACACCAGGCCTACCTGCCGCCGCAGATCGGCGTACAAGGCGCTCTTCGGCCCCACTCCATCGAGGAGCACGACCCCGTGCTCGGCCTCGTCCAGCCCCCGGATCACCTGCAGAAGCGTCGACTTGCCGGCCCCGGAGGCGCCCAGAAGGGCCAGGGAGCCTCCCACCGGTACGTCCACCGACACATCGCGCAGCGCCACGATGGGCGCCCGGGCCTCCTCGTAGCTGAAGGCGACCTCGCGGCAGGAGAGACTCATACCCGGGCCGGAAGCGCCGGCGGCCACCAGCCCCGCCCGCGGGGCGACCGTGACCTCCACGGCAGCGAGCGGCGCGACGGCGGGTGGCGCCTGACCGCCTCCAGACGCCCGCTCCAGATCCGCGACCAGCTCGCCCGAGGTCAGCGGCAGGCTAGAGAGACGACGCCCACGTTCCTTGAGAGCAAGCGCCACCTCGCCGGCCCCCGGCAGCCCCAGCCCCAGCCTGCGCACCAGGTCCACGTCGGCGAAGAGGCCTGCCACCTCGCCCCCGTACACCTCCGAGCCGCGCTCGAGCGCCACAACACGATCGGCTCCCACTACCTCATCCATCTCCTGCGTGATATAGACGATGGCGAGTCCCTCGCCGCGTAAGGCGCGCACGACGCTGAGCACCTCCTCGCACCCCGCGGGGTCCAGCATCGCCGTCGGGCTCATCGAGCACCAGGGCCCGCCGTGGT
Organism: uncultured Thermoleophilia bacterium; assembly: GCA_963848545.1. Classification (GTDB taxonomy): domain Bacteria; phylum Actinomycetota; class Thermoleophilia; order UBA2241; family UBA2241; genus CAIXSE01. Next base: position 5,604 of record CAWKEZ010000053.1, on the reverse strand, counting down.
ATGGCCAGTACGCCGGCGAGGGCGGTGCGCTGCTTCTGCCCGCCCGACAGCCGATGTGGCTCGCGCCGGCGCAGATCCCCCAGGCTCATCCTGGTAAGCATCTCGTCCACCCGTCGGCGGATGTCTCGCGGCGACCAAGCCAGGTTCTCGAGACCGGGAAGGCGACGTCGTCTTCAACGCGTTCGGCGACCAGCTGGTTCTCGGGGTTTTGAAAGAGCACGCCCACGTCGCGCCGCGCCGCCAGGCGCCCCTCCTCGGCCAGTAGATCGTGCCCGCAGGCGAGGGCGCGGTGGGCGACGCCGGGCTTCTGCAGACCGCCGACGATGCGCGCCAGCGTCGATTTGCCGGACCCGTTGGCGCCCACCACGGCGACAAACTCGCCCTCCGCGACCCGCAGATCGAGGTCGGCCAGCGCATCGGCACGCGCGCCCGGGTAGCGGAAATGGACTTTCTCCAGAGAGATCAGCGGCAGGTTCGTGCTCACTCGCGCAGTCTACAGCAGGCGCCGCAGGCAGCAGCCAGCCAAGCGCTAGATGCTAGACACTCGTCCCACCATGCCCGGCGCCTGCCCAGCCGATATCAATGGTGAGAAACCAGAGCATCATCCGCGGAGGCGAGAGGGAGCAGCGTGAAAGGCAACCATACATTCAACCTGAGCGATGTGATCTCGGAGGGCTTCGAGGCCCGCTGCCTAGCCGAGGACGGAGTCTACTACTTCTGGCACCGAAACTACGGCGTGAGGATCGAGAGCCGCACCGGCAAGGCGACACTGCTGACGGATTCGAGCGCCCTGCCTGATGGGCCTTGGTTGGCCACGAGGCTGGGAGCGAAGGAGCTGGCGGCGGCGGAAAGCCTGCGCCGCCAGCCGCACGAGCAGGCCTCCGGCCTGAGCAGCGAAGTCTGACCGCCCTCCACTGCCCCGTCAGGCAGCCGGCCGAGCCGTGCGGCGCGAGCCGGCCGCGGCCGGCAGCCTGCCGCCCTCGGGCCTGAGCGGGACTGGGCCAGAGCGGCCGGTGCGGAGTCAGCCGGTTGACGATCTCGTGCGGTGTGCCGGCCGCTGTGCGGCTTGCACCGCATTCGTCAACTGCTGCGCAGCGCCGGCCTGCGTGCCGAGCGGAGCGAGCAACGCGAGCGCCTTCCTGCGGCGCGCCGCCCCCGCGCGGCGCCCAGGCCCATACGCGAACGACCGGGGAACCCCGGCCCCGCTCCGAAACACCGAGAGGGGCGGGTGGCGCTTCGGCCGCCCGCCCCTCTCGGCCAGCATCTCGTGCCAGCCTAGACCAGCTCTATGTAGGCCTGCTCGCTGCCGTCGCCGGGGCGCGGCCCGAGCTTGATCACCCGGGTGTAGCCGCCCTTGCGGTCGGCGTACCGTGGCGCCACATCGTTGAACAGCTTGTAGACAATCTTCTTGTTGCGCAACAGGGCGATGGCTTGCCGGCGGGCGTGAAGGTCGCCGCGCTTGCCCAGCGTGATGACCTCCTCCACCAGCGGACGCACCTCTTTGGCGCGCGCCACGCCCGTCTTGACCTTCTCGTGCTCGAGGATCGGCAGGCGAGACCCGAGAGCAGCGACTTGCGCTGATCGGGCGCCATGTTGAACTTGCGGCCTGACTTCTGATGGCGCATGTTACTCGTCACCCCGCAGAGACAGCCCCCGCTCGACGAGCTTGTCCTTGACTTCGTCGATGCTCTTCTTACCGAAGTTCGGGATGTTGAGCAGCTCTGCCTCGCTCTTGCTCACGAGGTCGCCGACGGTCTGGATGCCCTCACGCTTGAGGCAGTTGTACGAACGAACGCCGAGCTCGAGCTCTTCGATGAGCACGGCGTCCAGTCCGCCGCCCGCCGACGAAGACGCTGAAGACCCCTATCGGGTACTCCTCGGTCGAACGCGTGCGGTCGGGGTCTGTGAATATCGACATGCGGTCGACGAGGATCTCGGCGGCCTGGCGCAACGCCTCTTCCGGCATGAGCGCGCCGTTGGTGGTGATGTCGAGGATGAGCTTGTCGTAGTCTGTGCGCTGCCCCACGCGAGCGCTCTCCACATGATACGAGACGCGCTTGACGGGGCTGAAGATGGAGTCGATGGGAATCACGCCGATCACCGTCTCCGGGGTTGATGCCCTCGGCCGGAACGTAGCCCGTGCCGCGCCGGATGGACAGCATCATCTCGATGACGCCGCCGTCCGACAGAGTGGCGATGTGGTGGTCTGGGTTGAGGATCTCGAGCTCGGCCGGGATGTCGATGTCGGCCGCCACGACCTTGCCGGGTTTGTCTTTGTAAAGTCGCACCTGCACCTCGTCGAGCTCTCCGTGCAAGCGGCACACGAGCTCCTTGAGGTTCAAGATGATGTCGGTCACGTCCTCCTTGACACCCTTGATGGTGGAGAACTCGTGGGCGACCCCTTCGACCTTTACAGAGCTGACAGCCGCCCCTTCGAGCGACGACAGCAAAACCCGGCGCAGCGCGTTGCCGAACGTATGCCCGAAGCCGCGGTCGAGCGGTTCGACCTCAAAGCGCGCCCGATTGCCGGCGAGCTGCTCGCGCGTGATGTTGGGCATCTGAAACTGAAGCAACTGGCCTCCTGTTGGGTCTTCGCCGCGGGTTAGCTGCTGCAGCGGATTACTTGGAGTAGAGCTCGACGATGAGCTGCTCCTGCACCGGGGCGTCGATCTCCTCGCGCTCGGGAGCGCGCAACACCTTGCCGGTGAGGTTGTCGTGATCGGCCAGCAGCCACGGGGTCACCGACGACGTGAGGTCGGTGGCGGCACGCACGGCCTCGACGGCCTTGCTGTTGGGCCGCACGGCCACGATGTCGTCGGGCCGTACCTGGTACGACGGGACGTCGACTTTCCTGCCGTTAACCAGGAAATGCGCGTGACGCACGAGCTGACGCGCCTGGCGACGTGAAGCACCGAAGCCGAGGCGATACACGACGTTGTCGAGCCTCATCTCGAGGAGACACAGCAAGTTCTCGCCGGTGATGCCCTGCTTGCCGCTCGCTACTTCATAGTAGTGATGGAACTGCTTCTCGAGCAGCTGGTAGTAGCGACGCGCCTTCTGCTTCTCGCGAAGCTGCAGCAGGTATTCGGACTGCTTGATGCGTCCGCGACCGTGCTCCCCCGGCGGGTAGGTGCGTCGCTCGACACCGCACTTGTCGGTGAGGCAGCGCTCACCCTTGAGGAAGAGCTTCTCGCCCTCCCGGCGGCACTGTTTGCACTGCGCTGATGTGTCTCTCGCCACGTGGACCTTCCTAGACCCTGCGACGCTTACGCGGGCGGCAGCCGTTATGCGGCACCGGCGTCACGTCTTTGACACTGATGATCTCGAGGCCGGCGGCCTGGAGCGAACGGACTGCGGTCTCGCGGCCGGAGCCCGGCCCACGCACGAAGACCTCGACCTTCTGCAGGCCATGCTCCATGCCTTTCTTGGCACAGGACTCGGCCGTGACCTGCGCGGCGAAGGGCGTGCTCTTGCGTGAGCCCTTGAAGCCGACGGACCCGGCGCTCTCCCACGCAAGCACGTTTCCCTCTTTGTCGGTAAGCGTCACCAACGTGTTGTTGAACGATGTCTTGATGTGCGCCTGACCGACGGCGATGTTCTTGCGCACCTTGCGGCGCTGACGTCCTTTGGCTCTCTGAGGCTTGGCCACTCTGCTCTACTCCTCCGGCTGCTCTCGCGGCTACTTCTTGCGCTTGCCGCCGACTGTCTTCTTGGGACCCTTGCGCGAACGCGCGTTGGTGCGCGTGCGCTGCCCGTTCACCGGCATGCCACGGCGGTGGCGAATGCCCCTGTAGCAGCCGATGTCCATGAGTCGCTTGATGTTCTGCGAGCGCTCGCGCCGCAGGTCGCCTTCGACCGTGACCTCGCGATCGATGGCCTCACGCAGCCGTACGATCTCTTCTTCGGTGAGGTCGCGGACCTTGGTGTTGGGGTCGATGCCGACGATGACGAGGACCTTGTTGGAGGTCGATCGCCCGACGCCGTAGATATACGTGAGCCCGATCTCGACCCGCTTCTGCGGTGGGATGTTAACACCAGCGATTCGTGCCATGCGGACTTACCCCTGCCTTTGACGATGCCGCGGGTTTGTGCAGATAACCTGGACCGTGCCGTGACGGCGAATAACCTTGCACTTCTCGCAGATCGGCTTGACTGATGCTCTTACCTTCATCGCTGATCCTCGCTCGAGCACGCGGCAGACCAACAGCCTCCGCGCGCCTTCTCCGGGCGACCCGTGGCAGCCGCTACTTGAACCGGTATGTGATTCTGCCCCTGCTGAGGTCGTAGGGCGACAACTCCACCTTGACTCTGTCGCCGGGCAAGATGCGAATATAGTTCATGCGCATCTTGCCTGAGATGTGGGCGAGCACTTCATGGTTGTTGTCGAGATGCACCCGGAACATGGTATTGGGCAGCGCCTCGACAACTTCGCCCTCGATCTCGATGGCCTCTTCTTTGTTCGCCATACTCCCTACTCGTCGACAGACAGCGGCCTGACATACTACCACAAACGACTTGACCAGCAAAACAAGCCTTCGTGCGTAGCGCGCCGGCCGCCGCGGCCACGCCCCGCGCCCGCGTTACACCGTGGCGCCGACGCTCTCCGAACGGCGTCGGGTGAGCACCCGCGGCTGCTTCTTGCCCACCGCCACCGTGTGCTCGAAGTGCGCCGACAACGAGCCGTCCGAGGTGGAGATGCTCCACCCGTCGGCGGCCACATACACCTCGTGCCCGCCGGCGTTCACCATGGGCTCGATGGCGAACACCATACCCTCCTCGAGCCGCGGTCCGCGCCCCGCGTCTCCGTAATTGGGAATCTGCGGGTCTTCGTGCATCTCGTGCCCCACGCCGTGCCCCACGAGCGAGCGCACCACGCTGAATCCGTCGGCCTCCACGACCTCCTGGACCGCGTGCGACACGTCACCCAGCCGCCGTCCCTCGTGGCATTCGGCGAGACCTGCCTCGAGCGACTCGGCGGTGACCTCGAGGAGACGGAGGGCCTCGGCGTCGACGGCGCCCATAGGCAGCGTAATGGCCGAGTCGGCCACGTAGCCCGCCAGCGTCACGCCCACGTCGAGGCTCATCACGTCGCCCGCGGCGATGCGGTACTCCCCGGGATGCCGTGCGCCACCATGTCGTTCGGCGAAGCGCAGATGGAGCCGGGACGCCTCGGTAGCCGAAGAACGTGGGCACTTCCGCCGTGATCGCGGATGAAGCGCTCGGCGAGCCCGTCAAGCTCGCTGGTAGCAACGCCCGGCCGGGCCGCCGGTGGGCAGCGTGTCGAGGACAATCCGCGAGTATCCTGCCCGCGACGCCTGGATCTTCTCTACCTCGGCTGCCGATTTACGAACGATCGCTCCGTGTCAGGACTCCTGGAGGAGCCGCTCTACTTGACGAAGACCTCATCGGGCATCTTGCCGCCGCCGTACACGCGTCTTGAGGACCCCGTGCGCGTCGTCGTAGCCCACCGATGGCGCAGTCTGCTCCTCGTACACGCGAAGACGGTTGCGCACCGTAGTCTCGTTGTCGTCGCTGCGCTGGTAGAGCTCGGAGCCGCACGCGTCGCAGACGCCTTCCTGGCGCGGCGGGTCGAACACCACGTGG
>CAWKEZ010000052.1:0-15321 GCA_963848545.1 uncultured Thermoleophilia bacterium | reverse complement strand
GGGCGCGCGACGAGCTGGGAGCTACCAGCGTTCCTCTCTCCGTGCCACGCGCAAGCTGCCGGCGGTCATGCGAGAAGTGCCGCTCTCCGTCACGACGACGAAGTACGGAGGGCGGCTCCTCGACATAGAACCCAGGCACGCGGCGGTGAATGCCTACGGCGCTGCCGTCCATCGGCACTTCGAAGATCATCGTGCACCTCATGGACCTCGTGCGCGGACACCTGATCGACCAGGAGGCCATCGAGAATCCGCAGATCCGCCACGGCGAGGATGTGATCACGCGAATCACCGAAGCTTTGGACGAATCATCCTTGAGAGAGCTCACCGGCTCGCCGCCGAGGGCATCAACGAACCGCTGGCGACCGTCTGTATGCGCCAGGATATCTCCGCGCGCCACGTGTACGACATGGTGATCGTGGGCAATACGGCGATGCACCACCTGGCGCTGGGGCTGTCGCCGGAGGGCCTGTCGGGGGCTCCGTTCGCGCCGGCGCTGGACGAGCCGATCTCTCTGGCGGCCGCCGAGCTGGGCCTCGCCATGAATCCTGGAGGGCGCGTCTACTCGTGTCGCCGATTGGGGCGGGGTTTGTGGGGTCCGATTGCCTGGCCGTGATCGCCGCGACGCACCTCGTGGCGAAGCGGCTGCCGGCGATGGCCGTAGACATCGGCACCGACACCGAAATCGCGCTGGTCAGACGGCCGGCTCTCAGTGACGAGCTGTGCCTCGGGCCCCGCCTTTCAGGGCTACCAGATCGCCTGCGGCATGAAAGCCACAGAGGGTGCCGGGCCATCGAGCCTGTCCTTTCACCCCAACGGGCGGCCGCGCACCATGAAGACCATCGGCCGGGTGAGACCGTCGGCATCTGCGGCTCCGGGGTCGTCGACATCCTCGCCGGCCTGCTTGCCTGCGGGGTCATCGACGGTTCGGGCGCTGGCCAGCGCACGAACGCGTGCGCCGCGGAGCCCACGCCCTGGAGTACCTCGTGGTCAAAGGCATTCACGACGACATTGTCTTCACGCCAGCAGGACGTGCCGGCGCTCGAGTTGGCCGAGGGAGCGATCGCCACCGGGTGGACCTTGATACTCGCGAACGCCGGCCTGGAACCGGGCGACTTGCGACACTCTTCGTCGCCGGCGCGTGTCGGCAACTACCTGGTTCTCGAACGCGCTCGCCATCGGCTTGCTGCCGAAGTCGCCAAAGATCGTGCCGCCTTCGTGGGGAACGTGCTGGGGTTGGCGCAGATGGCCCTCATCCACGTTCGTCGTCGAACGCATCGCCGAAGTTCCGACGACGCGATCACGTTCCGCGACCTGACCAGCAACCAGTTCGACGAGGTCTTCCTGCGAAAGATGGGTTCGCGCCGCATAGGGCCCTCCCCCGTTACGGCCGTTGGCCGTGAGCAGCGACTGCGGCTGCCCGGCGAGCCGTGCATGGCGAACTTCCGCAACCCGGCGGCCTCGCACCAGCGCCGTAGTCGTCTTCGCCGTAGGCGTCACCGCAGGTGGTCCCGACGAGCATGTTCACGGCGAAGAGTGCCGCGGGCAGGCCCGTGCCGGCGCAGGAGTTCATGGATCGCCAGCGCTCCTCAGGCCGAGGGCGCGGCGGCGCCGGCGATGACCCGCTCGCACTCCGCCGCCGACATGAGTGGAAGAGGTTGCCGCAGTACACCAGGTCGAAACCCTCGGCGCGGATGCCTTGTGTGGCATCGCCTTTATCACGGCGATGCCGCCTTGGCCAGGTCGTCGGCCATGAGATCGATGACCTCGGGGAAGTCGAGCACGTCAGACCTGCCAGCCCACCTCCTGGAAGGCGTGCGCCTGGTGCCCGGCCCACCGCCGACGTCGAGCACGCTCCGCGTCGAGGGGAACAGCGCCGCAAGCTTTCCAGCGCAGCGGCCGGGCGCGCTCGCGCGCGCCGCTGCGCATGGTGCCGATGAAAGCCCGCAGCGAGTCCGGGGTGTGCGCCACCTGCGCCGGCCCGCCCTCGCGGAGCACCGAGGGCAGTCGCACCAGCGGGCGAAAAGGTCGTGAAGGTGCAGCAGCCGTCGCCGACGAAGGCGTCGTCCTGGCATCGAGTTGGCGCCGTACCTCCGGCGCAACGATCACGCCAGCGCCTCGCTGTTCCAGGTAGCCGGCGGCGAGCAAGACGCCGACACGCGCGCCGTGGCACGCTCGTCAAGGGCGAATCTGTGGGCCACTTCAGCGGGGCGTCGAAGCCTCGTCGAGGAGCGCCTCGACGAGGCCCACCCTGAGCGCGCGCGATGAGCACGATCTGCGGCTGCCACTCACCGGGAAGAGATCGACGTTGGCCACCATGCCTCCCTTGTCTGTGCGGACCTCCTTCGCGCAACGCGGCACGCGGTGCACGACACGTCGGCTATGGCCTTCGCGCCGGCCCCCCATGAACTACCCGGCCCGCCGCCTCCTTGGAGGCGGCGGGCCGGGCCGTCGGCGGCATCATGGCTGCCGGCGCGAGCACGCTAACCTCCCCGTCACCCTTCACCTTCGAGGCGACGCCCACGCTGCCGGAGGACGATGTAGGCCGACGCGGCGACGACGATCACCGACGGGATCACCACATCACGACTGTCACCGTGGCCCGGGAGCCGCTCGAGCCGGTCGCGTGGCGACCTTGGGCTGCAGGTTGAGCAGGTAGGCGACTATGTACCCCTCGCTCTGCCAGGCTGGGCCCGTGCCGTCCCACTGCGTGACCAGCCGGTCGACCTGGCGGTGTTCATGGCCTGGAGGTTGTCGGGGTAGTCGAATACTATCCAGGGCGTCTGCTGGTACATGACCTGCTGCATCTGCCAGATCATCGGGCTGGCGCTGCGCGGTTTAACGGCTTCTCTTGCGCGAGCGCGAGGCTTGTCGTAGGCGGGGTCCGACCGTAGGGCTCGTTGAGGTTGCCGATCTGCGAGGTCATGAGGCAGTTCAGCGTCTCGCCGGGGTCGAAGTACCGACCCACCGGAGACGACGAGGTCAAAGTTGGGGCTCCCATTGCCGCGCGGGTAGTCGCACATGTCGAAGGTCATGGCGCCCGAGCTCGACGCACCGAGAGGTTGATCTTGAGGCCGAGCTGCTCCAGCGCAGCCGTGACGGCTTGGCCTCCGCTGCTGTGAAGCCGAGTCGGTGGCCACGTAGAGGCGCAGCACGATGGGCTTGCCTGCTTGTCCACGCGCACGCCGTTCTGAGCGGGTAGCCGGCGGCGTCAGCATCTCGCCGGCTCGGCCAGTCGAAGCTGTAGGCCTGGCTGGCCGGCGCTGCCAGTGGTAACCGGGGGCGGTACATGTCGGGGCCGATGATGGTCGTGCCGGCGAGGCCAGACCGTTGTAGGCGAGATCGATGAGGCGCTGCTTGTTCGACCGCGTAGTCGAGCGCCTGGCGGAGCTGTAGTCGCGCAGCACGGGGTTGCCCATGGAGCTCGGCTTGTCGTAGCAGTTGAACTCGAGGTAGTCCCAGCCGTAGTACGGGTAGGCGATAGGTTTGATACCCGGGGCCGACTTGAGCTGGGCGAAGTCACCCTGCGGGATATCTCCCCAGATGCCATCGACCCTGCCGGCGCGCAGGTCGGCGACCATGGTGTCGGCGTTCTGGTAGGCCTCGAAGTAGATCGTGTCGATGGTCGGCTTCTTGCCCCAGTGATACCGGGTTCCTGACCATCTCGATGTAGCTGCCCTTAACGTAGCCCACTACCTCAAACGGGCCGCTGCCGATGATCGGCGGCTTGTTGCCGTACGAGGTTGTGGCCGCGCTCGGCGAGACGTTCCTCCAGATGTGCTCGGGCAGGATCGGCACCGATTGCGTCTCCATGTAGCCGATCGCCATCGGATGTGAGCAGGTGATCCGCACGGTGGTTGGGTTGAGCGCGGTCACCGTCTTGATGCCCTGCAGGTAGTTCAGGTACTGGCCGATGCTGTTCTTGAGCACGTACTCGTAGGTGAAGGCCACGTCGGCCGCCGTGAGCGGCGTGCCGTCCTGGAACTTCACGCCGCTCCTGATGTGGATCGTCCACACCGTGCCGTCAGGCGAGATGCCGCCGTTCTGCTTGGTGGGAAACTCGGTCGCGAGGTCGAGTGAGGGCCCGTTACTGTTGTTCATGCCGAACAGGTAGTCGTAGTTCAGCGCCCAGATCTCCCAGGAGGTGGCGTTGTAGCCGACGAAGACGTTGAGGTTGTCGGGCTCCTCCGTCCAGCCCAGCCTGAGCACCACCTGGCCGCCCGAGCTGGCGGTCGGGGAAGGAGTCGCCGCCAGGGCGCTGCTCAAACCCCAAACCAGACCGAGAGCCAACACCAGTGACGCGACGATCAAGCTCGGCCAGCGCCGGCCAAGGCGGCGGCGGATGCTTAGAGACTGCAGGCCTGCGTGCATCATTCCCCCTCTACGAGTTCTCGCGGCTTCACGCGAGACACCAAGGAAACCGAGACTGCGGGTGTGGTGCTGAGTTCCGCGAGCCGCGCGGCGGCCGCCGGATCGAGCGCGAAGGGCGGCTCCTGGGCGAGAAGCTCCCTGAGCCGGTCGCGGATGCGAGTCATGAGCGAGCCGCCGCCCAGGGCGAGCCAGCGCTCATGGGTGTTCTGATCGATAAGGCCCGGCTGCCAGAACCGCCGGTAGTGCGTGCGCGTCCTCCTGGTGGCGAGATGATTGCCGCCCGGCCCCACGTCGGCCACGTCTCCCAGGGCCAGCGCTTCGTCGTCGATGGCGACCTCAGTGAGCAGGGCACGCGCATAGCCGATGATCTCGTCGCCGAGCACCATGCCCTCGAGGGCGCCCTGCAGGCCGCTCTCCAGGTACCCCACATCGTGCAATAGCGTCGCCCGCGACAGGGCACCCATGAGGGTGGCGATGCCAACTTCGAGCGACCATTGCTCATCGAGCAGCTTACTGTCGGAGTGGCCCGCGTACAACCAGCTCGGCAGACCGTACCAGCGGATCAGATCGAGGTGCGCCTGGTTGGCGAGAAAGACGCCCGGCGAGTTGTAGACGTCGACGAAGCTGCACATGTTCATCACGCCGGTGCCGACGCCGAGCACGAAAGGCGCGCCGGCGCGGGCAAGCTGGTGGATCACGAGGGCGGCGAGCCCCTCGGCGTTGGCGACGGTGACGCAGCCGGCCAGCGAGGCAGGGCCCTGCGATCCGGCAGATACAGAGGCGGCCATCACCAGCGGCACCTGCAGATCGGCGCATGCCAGGGCCTTGCTGCAGGCGACCTCGTCGAGCATCAGGGGCGGCGAGCTCATGGCGAGACAAGCGAAGCTGCGCGGCTCGCCACACATCGCCGCCATCTCGTGCATGGTGTAGAGCGAGGCGCCGCCGAAGGGGCTCGAGACTACGATGGGCTTGCGCGTGCCCTCGAGCATGGCCGCGAACTGAGTTACATCGACAATCTCATTGGCGACGTCCTCGGGCAGGGCCATGCTCATCACAAAGTCGATGTTGGGCAATACCTCCGCCAGCGCGGCAGCGCGGCGCACGTCGTCGAGTCGCGCACGGCGGCGGATGCCGCTCTCGAGGTCGGCCACGTACGGGCAGTCTGGCCCGCTGCCGAAGTAGCTGGCGCCGTCGCGCAGCTCGAGCGCGGCGGTATCGCCGCCTCGCGGCGGCAGTGTCCAGCTGCGCGCTGCTGTCGCCAGGGCGGCGGCGACCATCTTCGCGCCGAATCGCACACGCTGGCCGTGGACAGCGGCCCCGGCCGCCGCGCAGAGCGCCCGGGCAGGTTCGTGCCTGACTTCCACGCCGGTCTCGGCGAGAAGGCTCAAACTGGCTTCGTGGATGCGCCGGCAGGCGTCGCCGTCCCAGACGCTCAGCGTGGCGCGAGACATGCGGATTTCCTTCGCAACGTTCCCCCAAAAGGTGCACTTAGGAGCGGTTGCCCGAGCGCGCCGCAGCGCCTCGGACAACCCGGTCAGCGAAGGATCTCAGCAGGGGCCGCGAGCGATGAAAATCTGAAACCAGAGGCCGCCGAAGTTGCGGCCGGAGTGCCGGCGCGCGAACAGGTGATGAAGGACGCACACCTGGGCGAGGTGAAGTCCGTTGGCTGCGTGGCGAGGGCTGCTCGAGTCGGCCTGCAACGTTGTGTTCACGGCTCCGTCCCTGTTCTGAGCCACACGTCCTGGATAGGGCAACGTAATCCTCCCCAGGGCGGCCTGTCAAGGGCCCACATTGCCTCACCAACCTGGACCGGCCGGCGCAAGGACCCTCGCCCTTGGGCCCGCCGGCGAGGACCGATAGGATGGCGGCTGTGACGATGCAGGAACCAACGCCTGAAGATGCCGCCGCCGCGCAGCGCATGCTGGCCTGGTCGCTGGCGCGACTCGCCGACCGCAGGGCCGTGCTGCCGCCGCGGGCGCCCGCGGCGCCGCTGCCCGGGCTGAGCGCGGAGGGCATCGGCGCAGAGGCCGCCATCGAGTTGCTGCTCAACGTTGTCGTGCCGTCCGCGATCCCGGCCGATCACCCGCGCTATCTGGCGTTCGTCCCGGGCGCGCCCACGGTGGTCGCGGCGATCGCCGACATGGCCCTCTCGGCGGCCATGGTCTACGGCGGCAGCCGTCTGGAAGCCGGAGTCGCCGCCGACGCCGAGGATGCCGTGGTGCGCTGGCTGGCCGACATTGTCGGTTACCCGGCCGGCGCCGGGGGGACCTTCGTGAGCGGCGGTTCCATCGCCACCCTGAGTGCCCTGGTCGCCGCGCGCGGCGATTGCGTGGCCGTCTCGCGACGGCAGGTTATCGTGGGCGGCGCTTCGGCTCATGCCTCCGTGGCGGCCGCGGCGCGCGTCATGGGCTGTGAGTACCTCAGCGCGTCACCGGCGGACGCCTACGGCCGCCTGACACGCACCACCCTGGAGGCTGCTCTCTCGGGCCTGGAGGGATGCGACGTGGTGGCCGTCGTCGCCACCGCCGGGGCGACCAACAACGGCGCCATCGACGACCTCGCCGGCGTTGCCGCGGCTTGCGCCGAGCGCGACCTTTGGCTGCACGTAGACGCCGCCTACGGGGGCGGCGCTTTGCTCGCGCCCCGCGCTCGCCACCTCTTCGCCGGCCTGGAGCATGCCGACTCCTTCATCGTCGATCCCCACAAGTGGCTCTACACACCGTTCGACTGCGCCGCCGTACTGTACCGGGACGCCGCCGCGGCGCGGCGGGCCCTGACGCAGAGGGCCGACTACCTCGACTGGCTGCACGACGAGGGCCTCGGCAACCCCTCAGACCTGGCCATTCACCTAACGAGGCGGGCCCGTGGCGTGCCTCTCTGGGCCTCCCTGCAGGCCTACGGCTCAGACGCGTACGCGGCGGCCGTCAACTCCTGCCTCGACCTCGCCGAATACGCCGCGGAGCGGGCAGGGCAGCTCCCCCATCTCGAGCTCGTCCTCGCTCCCGCGCTTACCGTCGTGCTTCTGCGTCGGCGCACCTGGGGGGAGGAGCAGTACGGCGCCTGGTCGGCGCGCGCCCTGGAGAGCGGCCTGGCCTTCGTCACGCCGACGAAGCACGAAAACGAGACCGTGCTGCGCCTCTGCTTCGTCAACCCCCTGACCACGCGGGCCGACATCGATCTCGTGTTCCAAGACCTCGCGTAAGGCCGGCGCCGCCCGCCAGCGCCGGCACCGAGCACGACCGCCAGCGTTAGCCCTGGCCCTCCTCGGGGCATGCCCTGACATACAAGGACACGGCTGCAAGGCAGTGCCGATACTCGAGTAGGAGGTTGACTGCCGTGGCGCGGCCCCTGTGGAAAGGTGCCATCAGCTTCGGGCTCGTGACGATCCCGGTGCAGGTGTACTCGGCGACACGCCGCAATGAGCTCCACTTTCGCCAGCTGGACAGGCGTGACAACTCGCCGATACGCGAGAAGCGGGTGAATGAGGAAACGGGTCGCGAAGTACCGTGGGAAGACGTGGTGAAGGGCTACGAGTACGACGAGGGAGCGTTCGTGGTTCTGGAGCCGGACGACTTCACGCGGGCCAACGTAAAGGCCACGGAGACCATCGACATCGTGCAGGCCGTGCCGCGCGACGCGGTGGCACCACAGTACTTCGACACCCCGCTCTTCGTGGTGCCCACCAAGGCGGGCCGCAAGCCCTATCACATCCTTCGCGAAACCCTGCGGCGCACCGGGCGCCTGGCGGTCGCGACGATCGTCATGCGCGGCCGGCAGCATCTGGCGGTGCTGCTCGCCGACGAGCAGGTGCTCACCTTGGAACTTCTGCGGTTCACGCACGAGCTCAGGGACGTTAGCGAACTCGAACTCGACGATGAGCTCGAGGCCCCTGAGATTCGCCCCAAGGAGCTGGAGCTGGCCGAGCAGCTCGTGGCCATGCTGGATGCCCCCTGGCATCCGCAGGCGTATCGCGACGAGTACCGCGACGATCTGCTGGAGCTCATCAACAGCAAGGTGCGGCAGGGTGGCGCAGCGCCTGTCCGTGGCGGCACGCGGGCGCCGCAGGGACGACAAGCTGAGGTCGTCGACATGATGGAGCTGCTCAAGAGGAGCGTCGGCGAGGCGCGCGAACGCAAGAGCCGCCGGCGTGCCGCCAGTTGATGGCCGGCCTGCGCGCCTACAACAGCAAGCGTGACTTCACGAAGACCGCCGAGCCGGCTGGTGCCCATAGCCCGCGGCGCGCCCCGGCGAGTGCCCAGGTCGGTGCCTTCTGCGTGCAGAAGCACGCCGCCCGCCGCCTGCACTACGACTTGCGGCTGGAGATGGACGGCGTGTTGAAGAGCTGGGCGGTGCCCAAGGGCCCCAGCCGCGACCCGCGCGTGCGTCGCCTGGCCATCCAGGTGGAGGACCATCCTCTTGAGTACGGGTCGTTCGAGGGTGTCATTCCCAAGAAGGAGTATGGCGGCGGCACGGTGATGCTCTGGGACGCTGGCCGCTGGACGGCGGTGGGCGACGCCCGACGAGGCTACCGTGAGGGCGAGCTCAAATTCACGCTCTCCGGGCGGCGACTCGTGGGCGCCTGGGTGCTCGTGCGCACGCGTCCCGGGCCGGGTGAGGAAGACAAGCAGCAGTGGCTGCTCATCAAGGAGCGCGACGAGTGGGCGCGGTCGGGCGAGCCCAACCTCGGGCGCGACGACGATCGCAGCTCCGCGAGCAACCGGACCATGGCCGAGATCGCGGCCGGTGCGACGGACGTCGCCCGGCGGCCGGACGACGGCGCGCGGCAGAACGATGGCCGGCGACGCCCGGAGACGCCGGCAAAGCCTCCGCCGGAGACCGTGGGCGTGAGCCTGGCGACGCTGGTGGATGAGCCCCCCGAGGGCGACGACTGGGTGCACGAGATCAAATACGACGGCTACCGCATCTTGGCTCGGCTCCACGGCGGCGGCGTGCGCCTGTTCACCCGCAACGGCATCGACTGGACGGCACGGTTCCCCGCGCTGGCGAAGGCCCTGGAAGAGCTCCCCGTGGGGTCGGCTTGGCTCGACGGCGAGGTGGTGGCCTTCGACCGCAAGGGTCTGAGCGACTTCAGCGCCCTCCAGAAGGCGCTCGCTGAGGGCCAAGACGAGGTGCTCACCTACGTGGTGTTCGACCTCTTGCATCACGATGGAGACGACACGCGGCAACTGCCGCTCCTGGCGCGCAAGGAGCGCCTCGTGGAGCTCCTTGGCCGGCCGCGAGGCGGCGCGCGGGCCGCTCTGCGCTTCAGTGAGCACATCGTCGGGGACGGTCGGGACGTGTTCTCCGCGGCCTGTCGGCACCACCTCGAGGGCGTTGTGTCGAAGCGCGCCGACAGCTCGTACGCGGGGCGCCGTACACGGTCGTGGCTCAAATGCAAGTGCGGGCGTCGCCAGGAGCTGGTGATCGGCGGTTACACGGAGCCAAGCGGGTCGCGGCGTGGCTTTGGCGCGCTCCTCGTGGGCACGCACGATCCCAATGGCGCCCTGCGCTACGCCGGCAGGGTAGGTAGCGGCTTCAGCGACGCCACTCTCGCACGCCTGGCGCCGCGTCTGCAGACGCTGGAACGACGGTCATCGCCTTTTCGCGACCCCCCCACCGGGACGCAAGCACGCGGCGTGCGCTGGGTTACCCCACGCCTGACGGCCGAGGTTCAGTTCGCCGAGTGGACCCCCGAGGGCCTGCTGCGGCAGCCCGTGTTCAAGGGTTTGCGCCTAGACAAGCCGGCGCCCAGCGTGAAGCGCGAGCGCGGCGCCCGCCGCGATCAATCCACCGCGGCGCCGAGCCCCGCGCCGCGCCGCGCCGCCGAGACGGTGGCCGGTGTGGCCATCACTCACCCCGAGCGTCTGGTCTTCGCCGACGCTGGCCTCACCAAGCTCGATGTGGTGCGCTACTACGAAGCCGTGGCCGAGCGCCTGCTCCCGCACCTGGCGCACCGGCCTCTCACGGTGGTGCGCTGCCCCGAGGGAACCGCCGGCCAATGCTTCTTCCAGAAGCATCCCGGTGCCTCTCTCCCCCGCGGCATCGCTCGACTGCGCGTGGATGGACACCACGGCGCGGCCGCCTATCCCGTCGTAGACACCGTTGAGGCATTGATCACGATGGTGCAGCTCGGTGCTCTGGAGTTCCACGTGTGGGGTTCGCAGGCGAGCAGCTTGGAGACCCCCGATCAGGTGGTGTTCGACCTCGACCCCGACGTCAGCGTGGAATGGCGCCGTGTGCGGGCCGCCGCCCGGCGCCTTCGCGACGAGCTCGCCCACTACGGTCTACAGAGCGTTCTCAAGACGTCTGGCGGCAAGGGCCTGCATGTGGTGGTGCCGCTGCGGCGTGAGGCAGGCTGGCCCGCGGTGGCCGAGTTCGCTCGCAGTGTGGCCGAGGCCATGGTGGAGAGTGAGCCCGACCGCTACACCGCGACCATGTCGAAGGCCAAGCGCGCCGGCAAGGTGTTCGTTGATCACTTCCGCAACGGGCGCGGCGCGACCGCGGTGGCGCCCTACTCGCTGCGCGCGCGTGCTGGAGCCGCCGTCGCGCTGCCGATCGGCTGGGAGGAGCTCGGTGCCACCGTTAGCGGCGACGCCTGGACGGTCGCACGAGTGCTGCGCCGCATGCGGGCTGGCCACGCCGACCCGTGGAACGACTTCGCGAGCCTGCGCTCGATGCAGAAGCTGCCGGGCGCCGGCCTCGCGTGAACCCGTCAGACCGCCGGGCGGTCTCTCACGTGGTCGCGCCCGCCCAGATTGGCCTAGGCGGCCGTCTCCACCGCTTCCAGCGCCTCGCAGAACGTGCAGGAGCATCCGCTCATGTGTCGCCAGCCATATTCGATGCCCACACCGTAGCGCAGAATATCGGGCTCTAGCATCGGCGGGCAGAAGCGCTCCCGCGCCGACAAAGCGCCATGGCGCAGGTCGAAGAGCCTACCGTCGATGTAGAGGAGCGATTCCCCGAAGCCCTGGAACGCGGCGGGCGCACCGCTGGCCTTGACCTCTTCGATGCTCAGGCATCTGGTTCCGAGGCGTGGCCCGACAGACCCGATAAGGTACTCCCAGTTCAATCCCCATCCCCCTGTACGGTCGTGCTTGCCCGCGACCACCGTAGCGCTGACTACCGATGTTCCAGTACCCAGAGCGCGAGAGACGAAACCCGGATTGGGCTGAGAGAGTCCGCTAGAAGCCCACCACCACCGTGGGCGACTCGCCGTTGCCGCCGCTCGCCAGGTGCAGGTCGCTGAGCACGGCACCGATGTCGTCTGGCACCGGCTGCTTGCGCAAGAGGATGCCGTAGAGCCTGTCGGCCAGTGCGGGCGCGTCGCCCAGCACGCCGGTGACCTGCCGAAGTCTGTACTCCACGAAGAAGTCAGGCTCCACGCAGAGAGCCTCGGCGATCACCGCGATCACTGGATCGGCCGGCACCGGCCGTGTGCCCTTGGTGAGATGGTTCAAGTAGCCCGCCGATAGCTTGGTCTTGTAGGCGAGCTGGCGGTAGCTGAGATGCCGCTCCTCCATGAGGCCCTTCAGTGCCTCTGGGAAATGGCATTGCGAGTATCTGTTCTTGGCTATAGGTGTGGTGTACATGGCACTCATCGCAGTACAGGTATCGCCCGGAGTCACGGGATACTTGAGTGGCACGGCCGCGCCGTTGTCAGAATCGGCAACGGATTGGCGGGCCAGATCGACGCGGCGAGGGCCTCGGCCGGAGCCTCAGACGCGGGTCACGAGCGGGCGAGCACCTCGCGCAGGGCGGCGTGCAACTCGGCGACGGGCACGTCGTGGCGCGCGCCGCCGACACGCTCCTTGAGCTCCACCACGCCTGCGGGCGCCCGCTTGCCCACGATCACCTGCGCAGGGCAGCCCAGCAGGTCGGCGTCTTTGAACTTGACCCCCGGGCTGAGGTCGCGATCGTCGAAGAGCACGTCAAGGCCGGCCGCGGCAAGCTCGCCGTAGAGGCCCTCGGCGAGACGTGCCTGGGTCTCGTCGCCGGTGCGCACGGGCATGAGGTGCACATCGAACGGAGCGATGCTGGCCGGCCATGCGATGCCGGCGGCGTCGTGGTGCTGCTCCACCGCGGCCGCGGCGATGCGCGCCAGACCGATGCCGTAGCTGCCCATGATGATGGGGTGCTCCTCGCCACTCTCGTCCAGATACGTGGCGCCCATGGGTTTGGAGTACTTGGTACCGAGCTGGAAGATGTTGCCCACCTCGATTACCCGGGCGCCCTCGAGGTGGCCGTCGCAGCGCGGGCAGGGATCGCCCCTGCGCGCCTCGCGCAGGTCGGCGAACGTAGCCTGCGGCACCTGAGAGAGGTTAACGCCGCAGCGGTGGTGGTCGGGTTTATTGGCGCCGGCCACGTACGAGCCACGGCGCAAGACGTCGTCGGCGTAGACCGGCAACGCTGTGGGAACCGGGCCGACGAAGCCAGGCTGGACACCTTGGGCGGCCAGCACCTCGTCGGCCGTCGCCAAGCGAAACTCGGCGCCCAGCGCGCGGCGCAGCTTGAGCTCGCTGAGCTCGTGATCGCCGCGCAGCAGCACCATCACGGCCCGGCCGCCGGCAATCACCACGAGGGCCTTCACGAAGGCCCTGGGCGGGAGGCCCAGGAAGGTGCTCACCTCGGCGATGGTGCGCACATTGGGTGTGCGCACGTCGCCCTCAACCAGCAGATTCACCGCGGCGGCGGCGCTGGCCGGCGCCGTCGCGCTCTGCGGCGGCACGCGCTCCTCGCCCGCCACCGCGAGCTCCACGTTGGCCGCGTAGCCGCAGGCCGTGCAGTACACGATCTCGTCTTCGCCGGCCTCGGCGTAGGCCATGTAGGCGTGAGAGACGTCGCCACCCATCATCCCGGAGTCTTCCTCGACCATCATGCAGTCGATACCGCAGCGTGCGAAGATGCGGTCGTAGGCCGCGATGTGTTTGCGATAGCTCTCTTGCAGGGCCTCAAGGCTGACGTCGAGGCTATAGGAATCCTTCATGATGAACTCTCGCGTGCGCAGCACGCCGCTCTTAGGCCGCGCCTCGTCGCGCTCCTTCGTCTGGATGTGATACCAGAGCTGCGGTAGCTGCTTGTAGCTGTGGATCTCACGCGCCGCCAGCCAGGTGACTACTTCTTCGTGGGTCATGGCCAGAGCCATGCTGGTGCCCTTGCGATCCTTCAAGCGGAAGAGCTCGTCGCCGATCGCCTCCCAGCGGCCCGACTGCTGCCAGATCTCGGCGGGGTTGAGCACCGGCATGAGGATCTCCTGGCAGCCTATGGCGTTCATCTCTGCGCGGATGATGGCGGCGATCTTCTGCATCACCCGCCAGCCGGCCGGCAGGTACACGTAGATGCCGGCGGCGAGCTGGCGCACGAGGCCGGCGCGCACCATCAGCTTGTGGCTGACGGCCTCGGCGCCGGCGGGGTCCTCTTTGACGGTGGGCAGAAGTAGCTGACTGGCGCGCATGAGACTCCTCGTGACGGCGGCTGGGGCCAGCCGGGAATCATACCACCGCGGCTTGGCGCGGAGCCTGCCAGGGGCGCCGCCCTTGAAGACGGTGCTGCGCCTGCATATACTCGTGCCCAAAGTGGGCTGCAGGGCTGCAGGGAAAACTGCGGCGGTCGGAGACTAGGGGCTGACGGGCCAAGTGGTACCGGTACGGGAGGTCGTCCTGCATGGCGACATGCGGGCACCCTTTCATCTCTCGAGTTTCGTTCTCAATCGCACCCGGTTGAGGCGCATTCTCAGTGTGCTCAGCCTCCTCGTTCTCGACGGATTGGCCGTCTCCATCGCCGCCATGCCCAAGCCGACTCTGTCCTTGGCCGGCCACGGCCTGGACGTCGACTCGCCAGGTGTGTCGGCCTGGCTGCTGGCCGTGGCCGTGACCCTGGCCCTGGCCGGCGTCTGCGGTATCTACCGGCGGCGGCGCCAGCGCCGCAGCGTGGTCAGGCTGGGCATGTGGGCGTTCGGCGTGCTGGGCGTGCTCACCGGTTTCAGCGTGGGGCTGGGCCACGCTTCGATCCTCCTTACCGTTATCCTCTGCTGGCTCGTGGGTCTCGCCATGGCCCTCGGCTCTCGCCTCCTGTACGACGCGGCCATTGCCAGCACGGTCGGTACGGATGAAGACATCGAGCGCATTCTCGTGGTCGGCGGGCGCGACGGCGCGCGCCGGTTCATGGCCGCCCTGAACGACCACAACGGACAGCGTCTTCACCGGCTGGTGGCCGTAGTAGAACCCAATCGCCTCCAGCACCTTGAGTCTCTGATCGTGCGCGAGGGCCCGCAGGCGATCATGCTGCTCGACCAAAGCTGCCAGGGCGCCGATCTGGAGACGCTCCTCGATATTTCGCGCCGCCGTGGCATTCGCCTACGGGTGCCCGCCGAGCGCCTGGGCGAAGAGGCGGTATGCCGCCTGCCCGGCGCCACGGGGCCGGTCTTCGTCGCGCGGCCGTCGGCGCTGCGGCGCCGGCGGTATCTTGTCAAGCGGGCCATCGATGTGGTGGTCGCGCTGGTGTTCCTGTTCCTCGCCTCCCCGTTCTTTCTCGTCATCGCCATTCTCACAAAGCTGGGCTCGCCCGGGCCTGTCTTCTACGTGAGCTGGCGCGTGGGCGTCTGTGAGCGGCCGTTTCCCTGCTACAAGTTCCGCACCATGTGCGCCGACGCCGATGTGAGGCAGGCAGAGTTCGAGGATCGCAACGAAGCGAATGGCTGCCTCTTCAAGCTAACGGACGACCCCCGGGTAACGCCGGTGGGTCGTTTCCTGCGGCGCACATCGCTGGACGAGTTGCCTCAACTCTGGAATGTGCTGTGCGGGCAGATGAGCCTGGTGGGGCCGCGGCCTCTGCCGCTGCGCGACGTGGCCCTCATGGCAGACAGGGACAAGCTGCGGCACGTGGTCCTTCCTGGCATGACCGGCCTGTGGCAGGTGAGCGGCCGCAGCCGGCTCGACGCTGGCGACGACGCCGGCT
>CAWKEZ010000051.1:0-27803 GCA_963848545.1 uncultured Thermoleophilia bacterium | reverse complement strand
GCCTCGGCGCTGCTGGAGATCGCGGCCAAGCTCGACGCCTCGAACGTCCACTTCGACGTCATCGAGCACAACCTGCGAGCGGCGCTTGACCTGACCGTCGACTGCGCCCTCGCCTACAAGACGGCTCCCGACCACATCAAGAAGAGGTTCAATCAGGTGTTCTTCAAGCGGATCCTGGTCAACCCCGACACCTCGCTGGCACCCGAGTTCTCGCCACCGTTCGACACGCTGTTCGGACCAAGCCTCGGTGCGGCTGTTCGGCAGCAATCGTCAGAGATCTCCGAGAATGCGAAAGAGCCCACTCGTTTGAGTGGGCTCCTGCCGGAATCTGACGGCTTAGACCGACCTGCCAGGTGCCGACCGGGGTTCTTCTTGGCACATGGTTTGAGTAAGCGACTTTTGGTGGGCCCAGCAGGACTCGAACCTGCGACCGGCCGATTATGAGTCGGCTGCTCTAACCAACTGAGCTATAGGCCCACGCTTGCCCGGCAATGATACGCTCTGGGGCACGACGATTGCACTCGAAGGGCGGAGGTGGTGACGTCATGAGCGAGGGCTCGCGACCTCAGTGGCCGCCGTCGCCGCGCGCCTCCGACCTCATGCGGCGCACGGCCGTCATCACGCTCACGGTGCTCGCCATCGTCGGCCTCATCTTCTTCCCTCGTGAAGATCCGCAGCATCCTGCTCTGGGTGCTTGTCGGCACGATCCTCGCCATCGCGCTGCAGCCGGCGGTGGCCTGGCTGGAGCGGCGCGGGCTCAATCACGTCGTGGCCGCCCTGCTCGTCTCGCTCGTGGCCCTCGCCGGGATCGTCGGGGCCATCGTCGCCATCGCACTCCCGGTGGTGCTGCAGTCGAACACGTTCATCCGGGCCCTGCCCCACATCGTCAACTCGGTGTTCAAGACGGGCGGTAGCCTGCACTTCGTGGAGACCCGCTTCCACGTTCTCGAGCGACTGTCGGCGGTGACGCCGGCCCAGGTGCTCCACGTGCTGGCCGGCAACCAGGCCACCATCGTGAGCGCCGTAACCAAGGCGGCGTCCATTCTGGCCGCCGCCGTTACCATCCTCGTCATCATGGTGATGCTGCTCATCGAGGGCCCCCGGGCCTGGGGCGCGGTGCTCGGCGTGCTCAAAGGCGAAGAGCGGCGCTGGACGGAGCGCATCGGCCAGAACTTCCTGCGTGCCACGGGCGGCTATGTGCGCGGCAACCTGGCGATCAGCGTGGTCGCGGGCCTCGCCTCGTACGTCATGCTGAAGATCATAGGCACCCCCTACGCCGCGACGCTCGCCGTCCTGGTCGCGATCACCGACATCATCCCGCTCGTGGGGGCGACCATCGGCGCCGTGATCGTCTCGGTGGTGGCGTTCGCCGCTGGTGGCCTCACCGACGGCGTCGTGGTCATCATCTTCTTCATCGTGTATCAGCAGTTCGAGAACAACGTGCTGCAGAACATCGTGTACGCCAAGACGCTCACGCTGTCGCCGCTGGTGGTGTTCATCGCGGCGCTGATCGGCGCCTCGCTGGCCGGCATCGTCGGCGTGCTGCTGGCCATCCCATTGTGTTCGGCCGGCTGGACCCTGGCGGGCGACCTCATCGCGCTGAGGCGGTCACAGGGGATGGCGACGGCCGGCGAGACGGCGGCGAGCTCGGCGGCAAAGCCGCCGCCCCACTCGCCGCCCCACTCTTCGTCGAAGTCACCGCCGAGCACCCTGCCCCACGTGCCGCCGGAGACGCCGGCCGGCCCTTGACAAAAGGAAGGCGGGGCCGCCAGGGCGGCCCCGCCCGATGCGCCCCGGTCGGAGCCGTCTCTCACCGCCGGAGCGTCTTCGGCACGACCCGGACGGTCGCGCAAGGTGCGCACTCGCCCGGACGCGCTCGCTTGGCCGTCAGACGTTCTTCAGCCGCTCGGTGAGGGCCGGCACCACCTCGTACAGGTCGCCCACGATGCCGTAATCGGCGAGCGCGAAGATGGGTGCTTCCTTGTCTTTGTTCACGGCCGCGATCAGCTTGGCCCCGGCCACCCCCACGGTGTGCTGGATCTGCCCGGAGACGCCGATGCCCAAGTAGAGGTCGGGTGCCGTCTTGGCGCCGCTCAGCCCGACGATGCGGTCTTCGCCGAACCACTCGAAGTCGGCGAGGCTCTTGGTGCAGCCCACCACGGCCTCGAGGGCGCCCGCCAGCTGCTCGCCGAGCGCGAGATCCTCGCGCTTGCCGAAACCGCGACCCAGGCCCACGATGCGCGGCGCCACGTCGAGGTTCACGACGGTGCCCTCCTTGGCGCGCCGGTCGACCAAGGTGACGGCCGTCGTCACGTCAATCGTACTGATCGACGATCACGCCGGCCGGCACGACGCCGGCGTCACTCTCAGTCGAGAACGTCTTGGGCATCACGGCGAACACCTTCACCGCCGTGCTCAGCTTCTCGCGGGCCACGGTGGCCCCGCCGAACGCGTAGCGGCCGGCGATCAGCTCGCCATCGTCGACCATCAGGCTGTTCACGTCGGTGACGCAGCCGGCGCCGAGCTTCTGCGCCAGGCGCGGGGCCGTCTCCTTGCCGCGCCGCGTGCTGCCGCATAAGCACCACGGTGGCACCCGCCTGGGCAGCGATCTGCGCCAGGCCGGCGGCCACGGCGTCCGGCCGGCCAGCCGTCGAAGGTGCGCGGCCTCGCTCACGTAGACCTTGGCGACACCGGCGGCGGCGAGCTCGCGCGCCGCCGCTTCGGCGCCCGGGCCGAGGGCCACGGCGCTCACAGTCCATCCCTAAGGATGACGCCAACTCGCGTCCCCCGGCGGCCAGCTCGAGGGCGGTCGCGATCTTCTCGCTGTAGACAAGCAGCTCGGCCATCGTTACCTCCCCAGGACGCCTTCGTTGACAAGAGCATTTACGAAGGCGTCGGCCTGCTCGGCCGCGCTTCCGTCGAACAGGATGTGCTTGCGGTCCTGCTCCTCCGCCAGGTTGCTTACGATCTCACCCTGCCGCGCCAAGGCGGCGGCCTCAAGGCCCAGGTCGGCCAGAGTCCACTCCTGCTGCGGCTTGCTCTTGGCCTTCAGGATGTTCATGAGGCTGGGGATGCGCGGCTCGTTGATCTCACTCACCACGGTGACCACCGCCGGCAGCGGCGCCGTGAGCGTCTCGAGCATGTCGTCCATGCTACGTTCCACGCGCACGGCAGCGTCGTCGACCGCGATCTTGCGGGCGTAGCCAATCTGCGGCAGGCCGAGCAGCTCAGCGACGCGCGGCCCCACCTGACCTGTGTAGTTGTCGGTGGAACCCTCGCCGAAGAGCAGCAGGTCGGCGGCGCCGAGCTTCTGCACGGCGGCGGCCGACGCTGCCGCCACCGCCGCCTGATCGGCCTCGGCGAGCGCCGGATCGGCCACGACCACGGCCTCGTCGGCGCCCATGGCGAGCGCCTCCTTGATGGTCTCCTTGGCCTTGCGGTTGCCCTCGGCCACGCAGAGTGCCGTGACCGTGCCGCTGGCCGCGTCGCGCAGCACGACGGCCGCCTCCAGGGCGTTCTTCTCGAGGTCGCCAACCTTGTACGGCACCGCCTCGAGCACCGCCTCGCGATCTTTGATGCGGACCATCTGCAGGTCCGGGTTGGTCTTCACGCAGACGACGATGTGCACTTCAGTCACCTCAGCTCATCCGGTACTGCACGCCAAACTGGCCGCGCGGGTACTTCCACGTGAGAGCGCGGGCGTCGCAGCAGATCAGGCAGGTGCCGCACTCCAGGCAGCCCTCCCAGTTGACGGTCATGCGGTTCTGGTCGTCCAGCTCGTACAGGCTGGCCGGGCACACGTACAAGCAGGCCCGGTTGCACGCAGACGCTGGCGCACACCGCCGTGTCGACCACGATGTGCGGCTCCTTGTCGAGCTTGAACACATCAAGGCCGAGCTTGGCGTCGATGTTCATGGCCACCTGCCCCCCCTCAGATCTTCCTCGCCGCCCAGGCGTCCCTGAAGGTCGCCGCCTTCAGGAAGTCGCGCCTCACGGCCTTCCGGGCGGTCCGGTACAGGCCCTGCTGCGGGCCCGCGCCCACCGTGTACATGCTTTCCATCAACCGGCAGACGGCGTCTGGGTAGTGCGAGAACAGCCGCGGGTTCTCCATGAAGGCCGGGATGCGGCGCGCCGTCTCCAGGTCTTTGAGCACGAAGCTCTCGCGCAGCGCCGTCTCGAACCCGAAAGGCCGGCGGCCGTGAAGTCACCGGCCCGGCGTGCCGCCAGCAGCGCCGCGGCCGCGTGGTAGCCGCTGGCGATGGCGAAATCCATGCCGCGCACGGTGATGAGGGCGTTGAGGCTCAGGCCGGCGGCGTCGCCGACCACCACGTACCCGTCTCCGGCGAGCTTGGGCACCTGGCTGATGCCGCCTTCGGGGACGGCGTGCGCGGAGTACTCGGCCACCGTGCCGCCGGCCACCAGCGGCTTGACCAGAGGCAGCTCCTTGAAGCTCTCCAGCAGGGTGTCGGCCTCGATCTTCTCGCGGCGCTGCATCATGGCTTTCATGCCCACGACAAGCCCGAGCGAGATGCTCTCCTTGTTCGTATACAAGAAGCCGCCGCCCATCATGCCCTTGGTGCAAGCGCCCATGAAGAGCTGGGCGGCGCCCTCGCCGGGGTTCAGGCGCCAACGATCCTCGATCACCCCCGCGGGCAGCTCGATTACCTCCTTGAAGCCCAGCGCGTGCTGGGCCGGCCGCGGCCCTTCGGCCAGGCCGGCCTCGCTGGCCAGCAGGCGCAACACGCCCTCGGCCACCACTACTACCTGAGCGCCGATCTCGTCCTCGCCGGCGCGGATGCCGATGACGCGCCCGTCTTTGCGCAGCAGCTCGTCGACCTTCATGTTGGGCACCACCATGGCACCCTTTTCGGCGACCTTCTCGGCGAGCCACTGGTCGAGCTTGGCGCGCAGCACGGTGTACGACCGCGGCTTGCCGGCGGTGAAGCCGTCGGCCGCGATCTCGACCGTGGTCTGCGCTCCGCTGCCCATCATGGTGACCAGCTCACGCGCCACCGGCCGCTCGAGCGGCGCCTCGTCCCAGAGCTCGCGGTAGAGGCCGCGCACGGGCTCCAGGTACAGACGCCCACCGGTGACGTTCTTGGCGCCCGAGTAGTCGCCGCGCTCGAGCACCATCACCTCAGCGCCGGCCGCGGCCAAGCCGTAGGCCGCCGAGAGGCCGGCGAGGCCACCACCGACCACGATGCATTCGACCTGTCTCCATCTGGCGGCCTCCCTACCGACCTACGGTTCGCTTTCGTCTCTGAATCTTGACAGGCATGTCGGGTGCCGCTGCGCCCACCCGACGAAGATTCTGCTGGGCTGCCGAGACTAATCTTTGAACGGGTTGTGCGACTCGCCCCACTCGTCGCGCGCGATAATACCGCGCATGATCATGAGGCCGCCCTCGGCGCCCACCTCGTAGCTCATCACGCCGCGCAGGAGCATCTCGAGCGGCGTCTCCTTGGTGTAGCCGAAGGCACCGTGGTACATCATCCCGTGCCGCGCGATGTCGTGGCACAAGGCCGGGCTCAGACATTTGCAGGTGCTGATGACCTTGTTGATCTCCTTGCGGCTGAACTGACCGGGGTTGGCGTGCTCCTGGCCGATCATCCAGGCGCCGCGCAGCAGGTTGAGCTTGAGCATGTCGAGCTGCATCCAGTCGTCGGCCATCTCGAACGAGATACCCTCCCATTTGCCCAGCAGCTTGCCGAATGTCTTGCGCTGCGCGGTGTACTCGCCGCTGATCTCGAGGGCCTTCTCGGCGCCGCCCAGGCAGGCCGCCGCCACCAGCACACGGGCGGCGTTGAAGCCGTCCATGTTCACGTAGAAGCCCTTGCCCTCGTCGCCAAGCACGTACTTCTTGGGCAGCTCCACGTCTTTGTAGATCCAGCCGCCGGTGGAGAGACCCATGCGGCCCATGTCTTTGTAGACGGTGTAGCTGATGCCGTCGAGGTGGGCCGGCACCCAGATGAACGTCATGCCCTTATGGCCCTGGTTTGGGTCGGTCTTCACCAGCGTGCAATGACCGCTCGGGGCGCCCCACTTGGCGCACTCCTTGGGGCCCGCTCACGTAGGCCTTCTCGCCGTTCAGGATGTACGCCTGCTTGGCTTCGTTCCACGGAGCGACGGTCTTGATGGCGCCGAGGTCTGACCCCCCGCCCGGCTCGGTAGTGTTGATGCCGGCGAACGCCTTGCCGGCGGCGACGGCCGGCAGCACTTCCTGCCTTGAGCTCCTCACTGCCGTAGCGATTGATGATGTACGACCAGCCGATGGTGAGCAGGGTGTACACGGGAGTGCTCATGCTCAGGTCGGCGCGCGCGATCTCCTGGACGGTGATCATCGCGTAGATGAGGCGCTCGTCGTCGGGCAGCGGCATGCCGCCGTACTCCTCGGGGATGGTGACGCCGAAGATGCCCAGCTCGGCCATACCGGCGGTGATGTCGTCGGGGATGCCGTCTTCGGCCTCGTCGATGGCCGCGGGCGCGCGGCTCGAGGTTCTTCATCAGCCACTCGCGGATGGCCTGGCGATACAGCTCTGCTCGGTGGTGTAACGGAAGTCCATGCAGGTCCCTCCTTCGGGGACGGTGTTTTCCATGCCTCTCGGCCGGCGCGGCCGCGACGCAGGCGGGCCGGCTCACCGCCTCGGACTCCCCGGAAGAAGACGAAACCCCCAGGGGACGCCGAAGCGCTCGCTGGGGGTCCATGACCTGTAGCGCAGTGGGCGGAGACGGCGCCCGGCCGCGGTCGGTGGTGCAGCAGGCCAATAGTACACCGCGCGGCGGGCGCAGCAAGCCCCGCCGTTTCGACAGGATGGAGGAACATTCGGCCGGCTGTACGACGGGCGGTCCGCGGCGGGAGGCCGTGGCGGGCTGGGCCGATTGCCGCTGCGCCGAGCATCGCTATGCAACGCGCCGGCGCTCAGCCGTAACTCTCGGTGCCCGCGTCGTTGCCCCTGGTGGTCGCTGCGCGCCCCGCAGCGTCGCCCAAGACGAGCGGCGACTGGTCGATGGCCTCGAAGGCCTTGTGCAACGCGCTGACCAGCGCACCCTGCGAGTGGCCGCGGTACCGGTGGCGCACCAGCGCCTCGATCTCGCGGCGCTCATGCAGCACGTCGCGGCCGACGAGCAGGCGGGCGAAGAGCTTGAGGCCGCCGCCATCATGAGCGTGGTGTTGCAGGCGACCACATTGCCATCTTCGGCGACCTCGAGCACGACCCCGACGCGCTTGTACATCGCCTGATGGCTCACGTCTTGCGGCAGGCGCGCGTACCCCGAGAACAAGAAGGTCGTAGGCTCATCCATGATGGACGCATGCTAGCACAGCGACGCGGCGCGGCGGCCGAGGACGCTGCCGACCGCCGCTCCAGAGGCCGGCGGCGCCCCGACGCCCCGCCGGCGCGGCGGCAACGCTGTTGCATCGCCGTCACCCCCGTGTATCATGATGCCGCTGCCGCGTGACCTCCGGCTGGGGCGCTTCCCCCCGCCGGCCCCGATTGCGCCCCCCAGTGAAGGCACGTCTGCCCGCTGGGGGCTTTCGCGTTAAGGAAGCCCCCATCAGCGGCCGAATAGGGAGGAGACGCCACATGGCTGAGCACAACGGCTTGGGCGACAAGCTGACGACGATCGGCGAGGCCGTCACTCGCTTCGTCCCCAGCGGCTGCCAGATCGCGGTCGGAGGCTTCACGATCAACCGCAACCCCATGGCCGCCGTGTACGAGATCGCGCGCCAGCGCGTCCAGGATCTGCACCTGGTGGCGCACTCCAACGGCCAGGCGCTCGACGTTCTCGTCGGCGCCGGTTGCGTGAGTCGCCTCGAGATCGCCTACGGCGGCAACGGCCGCTTCGCCCCCACGTGCGTGCGCTTCCGCAAAGCTGTGGAGCGCGGCGAGGTGCTGGTAGAGGACTACACCAATAACATGATGAGCCTGCGCTTCCTGGCCGGCTCCCTCAACGTGCCGTTTATCCCCAGCAAGTCGGGTCTGGGCACCGATGTGGTCAACCGCACTGAGCTTTCCGCAGCGAGCTGCGCGGCGCCACCGCATCCCGCGGGAGAAGGTCATCGTCATTAACGACCCGTTCGACCGACGACGACGAGGTGGTGCTCCTCCCCGCGCTGACCCCCGACGTGTCCATCATCCATGCCCAGCAGGTGAGCACCGACGCCACGGTGCGCATCAAGGGTCTCACGTTCGCCGACCTCGAGCAGTGCAAGAGCGCCGGCGCCGTGATCGTCACCTGCGAGGAGATCGTCCCCGAAGACTACCTGCGCCTAGACCCTGACCAGAACGCGCTGCCGCCGTTCCTGGTAGACGCCGTGGTGCCAGTGCCCTATGGAGCGCACCCCACCGCCTGCCGCTACTTCTACGACTACGACCCGGTTCACCTGAACGCCTACAGGGTGGCTGCCAAGGAAGATCACACCTGGCAGAGCTACCTCGACGAGTGGGTCTACGGCGTGAAGAGTTGGGACGCCTATCTCGACAAGGTGGGCGGCGCGCGGCTGGCGCGCATCAGGGCCAACACGGTGGCCGGCTACGCGCCTGGCCTCGACCGGAGGTAAGCGCCATGGACGAGCCCACAGCGGCGCCGGGTGCGAGCGCCTCGCCGGAGACGCCCGCCTACAGCTCACGCGAGATGATGGCGATCGCCGCCGGGCGCTTCATCAAGGACGGCGACGTGCTCTTCGCCGGCACCGGCGTAGCCATGTTGGCGGCCACGGTCGCCAAGCGCATCCATGCGCCCCACGCCCACATCTTCTTCGAGACCGGCAGCATCGGGCCGCGCCTCGACGAGCTGCCCATGGCCGTGGCCGACCCGCGGGTGATGGCCTACGCGAACCTCAACGCCGGTCTCGTGGAGGCGTTCAGCTACGTGGCCAACCGGCGCCTGCACACCATCGCCTTCCTGGGCGCCGCGCAGATCGACAAGTACGGCAACATGAACTCCACGGTGATCGGCGACTACCACCACCCCACGGTGCGCTTCAGCGGCAGCGGCGGCGCCTGTGACGCCGGCTCGCTGGCCAGCGGCTACATCGTGTTCATGCAGCACGGCGTGAAGAAGTTCGTGGAGAAGCTGGACTACTTCACCACACCGGGCTGGCTCAGCGGCGGCGACTCGCGCAGCCGCGCCGGCTACCGCCGCGGTGGCCCCCTCGCCGTGGTCACCAACCTCGGCGTGCTCAAGTTCGCCGAGCACACCCACGAGATGTATTTCGACGTGGTCTACCAAGGCGTCACCGGGGCGCAGGTGCAGGAGCACACCGGCTTCGCGCTCGATGTGACGCAGGCCACCCTGGCCGTGCCGCCGACCGCCGAGGAGCTGCGCATCCTGCGCGACGAGGTAGATCCGCAGCGGCTCATCCTCGGCTGAGGGCGACGCTGGCCAGAGGACGAGGACGCGAAGAGCTTTCGTCCGGAGGGCCGGCGCGGCGCCGGGGTGGCACCTCTCCGGGGGGCGCTCGCTATCGCTCGCTCCGCACGGCTTGCAGGCCGCTGCTCGCACGAGGAAGACGGGCTCCCCTGGACCGCAAGCGGTCCCTGAGCTCGTCAACCTCTACCTCGCAGCGGCCGCCTCGCGAGCCCCCGGCGAGGCGCCACCCCGGCGCCGCGCCGGCCACGAATTCACGCCCACTGCGTACACTGCCCCAGCCCGCGTCACCTCGTCCGACGACTCCTTGAGCAGGCCGGGCGGCGCTTGGCTGCGCCGGCGCCGAGCGGCGGCCCTGTGGGCCGCCGGAGGAGCGGCGACAGGACGCCTGCGGTGCCGAGTGAACAGGTCTGCGCCCACCGGCGTCGCACGTGCCTCGCCCCCAGGCCGCACGGCTCTCCCGGCGGCCCACAAGGCCGCCGCTCGGCGCTGGCGCAGCACGCCGAAGGAAGCTGACGAGGCGGCCGGGGTGAGGTAGGAGTGGCGCTTTCACTCCGTGCGAACCCCGGCCTGCGTGCTGGCGGAGCGAACGGAGTGAGCGCCTACCTGAGATGCGCTGCGCGAGCGCCGCGCCGGGCCCCGGATGAACCGCTCCGGAGCTGCCCGGCGAGGCCGAAACCGCCCTTTTGGCGGATTGTCCACGCGCGACACCGGTACGCGGACAATCCGTTAGTTTGACAACGCTTGCGCGTACCAGAGAATGGTGCCAATCAGGCTGATGGGTCGAGGGCATCCCCATCGAGCCCGGCCAGCGTTCGGAGCCACGGGGAACACCAGGCGATGTACTCCCTTGAGCGGGCAGACCCCGGGGCACGGGCACGTTCACAGGAGGATTTCGCATGAGCGGAGTCAACACGGGCGACACCGCCTTCATACTCATCTGCGCCGCCCTGGTGATGCTGATGACCCCGGGGTTAGCCTTCTTCTACGGCGGCCTCGTGAGGCGCAAGAACTTCCTCGCGATCATGATGCAGTCGTTCATCTCGATGGGCGTTGTTACCACCATCTGGGTATTCTTCGGTTACTCGCTCGCCTTCTCGGGCAACATCGCCGGACTCTTCGGCAACCTGCACTGGGTGGCGCTCAACCACGTCGGGCAACTGCCCGGCCCCTGGGCGCCCAGCATTCCCGCGCAGGCGCACTTCGTCTACCAGGAGATGTTCGCCATCATCACCCCGGCGCTCATCACCGGCGCGTTCGCCGACCGCGTCAAGTTCAAGAGCTACCTCTGGTTCCTGGTGCTCTGGAGCATCTTCGTCTACATCCCGTTCGTGCACTGGATCTGGGGCGGCGGCTGGCTCGCCCAGCACGGCGTGCGCGACTGGGCGGGCGGCATGGTGGTGCACACCAGCGCCGGCTTCGCGGCCCTGGCGTCGGTGTTCGTGGTGGGCAAGCGCAAGTTCGCTCCCGGTGAGCGCGGCCTGCCGCACAACACGGCCTTCGTGGCCCTCGGCACCGGCCTCCTGTGGTTCGGCTGGTTCGGCTTCAACGGCGGCGACGCCCTGACGGCCGGCGGCCTCGCCGCGCAGGCCTGGGTGAACACGGACATCGCGGGCTCTATCGCGATGTGCACGTGGCTTGGTCTCTCGTGGTGGCGCGAAGGCAAGCCGAGCCTCGTGGGTGCCCTCACCGGGGCCGTTGCCGGTCTCGCCTGCGTGACGCCCTGCGCGGGCTACATTCCCACCTGGGCGGCGTTCATCGTGGGCGGGCTGGCCGGCTCGGTGTGCTACCTCGCCGTCATCTTCAAGGAGAGGATGCAGTGGGACGACGCCCTCGACGTGTGGGCGGCCCACGGCGTGGGCGGCTTCATGGGCACCATCCTGCTCGGCGTGTTCGCGACCTATGCCATCAACCCTGCCGGCGGTGCCGGCCTCATCACCGGCCACTGGACCTTCTTCGGCTGGCAGGTACTGGCCACGGTTGTCGTGGCCACCTATGCGTTCGTCGCCACCTTCCTCATCCTCAAGCTCATCAACCTCTTCGGCCCGATCCGTGTGCCCGACGCCGCGGAGCTCAAGGGGCTCGACGAGTCGGAGTTCGGCGAGGCCGCGTACGACCTGACGTAAGGTGGATCGGCGGCCGCGGCGCACGGGGAACCGCGCCGCGCGGCCGCCCGCAGCGCATCGTCCAGGCGGGGCGGGGCCGAAGGGAGCGGTCCCGCCCCGCCTGCGCGTACGCGCCGGGCCGGCGAGTCGCCATCGTGCTCCGCCGCGCCGCCGCTCAGTCGCGCGTGATGTGGAACGGTCGCGGCAGGTGAGGGAAGCTGATGAGGCTGCGTAGCGAGCGCGCCATCATGGTGAAGGCGCCGATCATGGTTGCACCGGCCAGCGCGCACGAGAGCGGCAGGAGGAGCAGCGCCAAGGCGAGACGCAGCGGATCTTGAACGCGCCGGTACTTGGCAGTGCCTTCGCGGAGCTCGATGAAACCGAGCGGCACGGCTTGCACGCCGCCGGCGCCGCCAAAGCCCTCACCATGCTGCCTTTTGTCGCGACCGCGCCCGCCGCCGACGCCCCAGCGCAGCCGCGCCACGGGGATCACGGTGACACCGCCGCGCTCCACTGGCGGACCGAACACGGCGCTCGCCCCGGCATTGGCGCCCAGGCGCTCCGCTACGTTCGCGAGCCAGTCGTCGCCGGCCTCCGCTCTGATCGTGTCTTTGAGGTCTTCCGCCGTTTCCGCCATCGGTGCCTCCTCGCGAGATGCCGTGGGGCCTACCTACCCGTCACGGGCAGCCTAGTGTACCGTTCGGGCGGCGAGGGGCGTGCGGGCGGGGTCGAGAACGCGGCCGCTGGCGCCGGCTCGCGGACCCGGCCAGGAGGAGCACGGCGACGGGATGGGAAGCACGAAGGACGCCGGCGGAGATGCCGCAGAGTGGTTGGCTCCTCGGGTAGGACTCGAACCTACAACCCTTCGGTTAACAGCCGAATGCTCTACCATTGAGCTACCGAGGACCGCTCTAGACGATGGATTATAGGGCACCCGTCGTGAGGCGACAAATGCCGCGGCCACGGCCGACAACCTGCCGCCGGGACCCTCCGGCGCGCGCTGATCACCCTGCCCGGAGCTGCGATTCGGCATTGCCTCGCCGTGTTTGTCCGGTCCGAAGGGTCAGCCGTTCTCGATCAGTCGAGAATGCGCTCCACGCTCCATCCATAGACCACCCGGCCGGGTAGTTCACACAGTGTGTATGCTATGAGAGTCTTGGTACGGTGTTATAGCGGGTATTGCCCTGGGGCCTCTAGGGAGCGGCGCTCTAGCGCCGGCGCGGTCGGAACGCGGGATTGTTATCCGGGCAATGAAGAATAGGAGGAGAACTGACGGATGAATACACATCGGTTCGTGCATCGCCGTGTGCGGAACTGCTTGGGCGTCGTCGCGCTGATCGGAGTATTCGCGATGGCGACGGCCACAGCGCAGGCTTCTGGCAGCTGGCACGGCATTGGCGGCACCGTAAAGGAAGACGGCACCTGGTACTTCTCGGCGACCGAACGGGTCATGAGCTCCGGGAACCGCACGATCAAAGTCGACTTCGTCACAGTCAACTCTAAGGGCCTCAACTTCATGTGCGTCGACTGGAATTCGGGCCGGAGAATCGGGATCCCCGTCTCGGGACCGCCGACCAACGTCGATCAGACCATCGGGGCCGCTGCCAGTGGAGAGCACTTCCGCAACGCCTTCCAGGCCCAATCGTCAGGCAGAGAGAAAGACTACAACTTCAGCGCTAGCGAGTTCTTCTGATGGTGAGCCCGCCCGCGGCTAGTCACCGCAGGCGGTCTAACGAGTGGGGCGCCGCGGGTGCACCACTCACTGGTGAGCCGCTGCGGCCGTCTCGTCTGGCTCTGGGCGGCGCCGTCGCCGTGATCCTGACTCTGTCGACGGTGGCGCTGCTCTGGCGCCCGGCACCTGCCCCCGGGGGATGGGTGAATTCGCACGGCGCCGCCCTGGAGTACCGGCAGGAGGCCCGCGACCTTTCCGCTCACGGGTTCGCCCTGGCACCGGGCTGGCGATGGCCGGCTACGCCGCGAATCGCCGAAACCGTCGCGGACGGATCACCGATCAGCTACGCAGTCGGATACGGCGCCGAGCTGGCCGACGAGTACTGGTTCTACTCGTGGGCCAGCCGAGCGTTGTCTCTCAGGCTATCTTCGCGCGCCCGGCGGGACGCCCTCACACGGCTTCCCCGGATACGCAGCACTTACTACTACCATCATGCATTGCTGCCTGCGGACCGGCGCAGCCTGGACCAGGAGATAGCGATGGCACTCCACGGAGACTTGTCACGGCTTCGCCAAGACGTTCGCGCGAACCTTCCGCCTCACTGATGTGGCAGGCGGCGAAGCGGCCACGCGAACGCCTGACGCCGTGGCCCAAGTGCTCCGCGGAAACCAGATGGCGCGGGCCAAGGTGGTGAGTAAATGACTGCGATAGAGCTTGAACGCGCCGAGTGCCCCGTCTCGTCCTGGACGCCCGTCGCCCAAGCTGCCCTCTACGGCGCCCTGGCCGGCGTGGCTGCGCAGCTGTTACGTGAAGTGCCGTACGAGCCGGCCTCGGCTCTCGGGGGCGGATGGGCCATCTGGGTGACCTTGGGCTACGTCACAACGCGCCATACCTCGCGGATCTGGCGCGGGCGCGATCGCGCGGCGTGGGCGTGCGTGGTGGCCGCAGCCTACCTCTTCGCCTGGCTGTTCGCGTACCACGCGTTGTTCGGCTTGCGCTGGGGGCTTCCCCTGGCCGATGCGTGGCTGGAGGCACGACGCTGGGTCGTCGCCGTTGCCCCCGCCTGCGCGGCCCTGGGTCTGATCGCGACAGGCTCGCTACGCGAGGGGTTGCTCGGCGACGTGTGCCTGGCCCTTCCGTTAGGCTGGTCGGTGCCCGAAGCGGCCTCCGGCCTCCAGAATGGCGGAGGTTACGTGGCGGCAGTCACCATGCCGACGCTTGCCGTCGCGGCACTTGTGCTCATCACCGCGCGCGAACGCCGGTGGAACGGCCGTACCCTGGTGGTGGCGACTCTCGCGAGCGGAGCCGTGTTCTACGCCGTGCACCCCTTCGTCGCGCTCGTCATCAGCTGACGATCGATGAGCGGTCTGGCTTCGCCGCCCCGCTCGTTAGCTCGCCTGGCGGCGGCTACTGTCGGGTGCTGCTCACGCCACACCCGACGTTGACCCAGCTACGCCGGTCAATCGAGGAAATCGCGCAGGCGCTGCGAGTCGCGGTAGGCCTTGAGCTTGGCCAGCGTCTTGGCCTCGATCTGGCGGATGCGCTCGCGCGTGACGCCGAACTTCTGGCCCACCTCTTCGAGGGTGCGCGGGTGCTCGCCCTTGAGGCCGAAGCGCAGCTCGATGACCTTGCGTTCGCGGTGCGTGAGCGTCCCGAGGACCATGTTCAGCTCCTCCTTCTGCATGATATCGCTCACGGCCTCGACCGGCATGGTGGCGTCTTCGTCCTCGATGAAGTCGCCGAGCTGCGAGTCTTCTTCCTCGCCGATCGGCGTCTCGAGGCTCACCGGCTCCTGGCTGATCTTGAGGATCTCGCGCACCTTGCCCGGGGTGGTGCCCATCTCGGCGGCGATCTCCTCGGGGGTAGGCTCGCGGCCGATGTCTTGCAGCAGTTGGCGCTGCACGCGGATGAGCTTGTTGATGGTCTCGACCATGTGCACCGGGATGCGGATGGTGCGGGCCTGGTCGGCGATGGCGCGGGTTATGGCCTGGCGGATCCACCAGGTAGCGTAGGTGCTGAACTTGTACCCCTTGCGGTAGTCGAACTTCTCGACCGCGCGGATGAGCCCCAGGTTGCCCTCCTGGATGAGGTCGAGGAACAGCATGCCCCGGCCGACGTACCGCTTGGCGATGCTCACCACCAGGCGCAAGTTGGCCTCGATGAGCTTGCCGCTTGGCCTCCATGTCGCGGCGCTCGATGCGCTTGGCCAGCGAGACCTCTTCCTCGGCGGTGAGCAGCGGTACCTTGCCGATCTCCTTGAGGTACATGCGCACGGGGTCGTTGGTGGGGGTCTTCACCGAGAGGTCGAGCTTGGGGATCACCTCGTCTTCAGGCTTGGCCTCGGGGCCCTCCTCGGCCACCACATCGCCTTCGATGATGTCGATGCCGAGGTCGGCGAAGAGGTTGTAGATGCCGTCGATCTGGTCGGGTGAGAGCTCCACGTCTTGCAGCGCGTCGGCGATGTGGTCGCTGGCGAGATAGCCCTGCTCACGACCCTCCTCCACGAGCACGCGGACCTCTTCGATGGCGAGTTCGGCGGACTCGGCCTGCCTGCTGCGATCTTCTGCGAATTCGCTCAAAATCTCTTTCCCCTAGCCCTCTCCGGGCTCTTGGTCTACCGGGATAGTGCGGATGGCTTCGCGCAACTTGCGCCGCACTGCCTGCAATCTCACCAGTTCGGCGCTTTGCCTCCCAGTCTCGTCAGTCCTGACCGCAACCTTGAGCTTCGCGACGAGGCGGCCCACGTGACCTTCTTGCAGACGCAAGAACAGTTCATCTACGACCGTCGCCGTGAAGCGCTCGCGACCGGCACGCACGACGATCTCCGCCAAAGCTTCGTCGATGGCGCCCGCGTCGCTGCTGCCCTGCCGCTCGTCGTCCCGCCCGTTTACCACGGTTTGCAGGATATTCCCTGGCACTTCATGCTCCAATCGCGACTTCACCGACCGTAATGCCCGGCGCGTCTCGGCGGTCGCGAAGTAGTCTTCCTCCACACCGGCCAGCACCGCGCGGCCTTTGCCGGGCTGCGCCAGGCAACCGGCCAGAAAGCGCACCTCGAGCTCGTGGGCACCGCCGATGGCAGCTGCCGCCACATCTTCGCCGGGCTTCCTCACGGGCCCAGACCCTGACACCCTCGGCGGTGCCGCGTCCACCGCCCCGGCGCCCGGAAGAGCGGCGCGGCCACCCTTCACGAGGAGGTACCGCACGGCGTCGTTCGAGAGACCCAGACGATCGGCGATGTACCTTAGCTCTTCGTCGCGTTCGTTTGGCGTGGCCGCCTCCGAGAGCACTCCCTGAAGTTGCGCAAAGGCGCGCGTCCTGCCTTCGGGCTTGTCGAGATTGTGAGTCGCCAGCGCCAAACGGACGTGGAATTGTAGCAATGTCTGGGCTTCGGCGGCAAGCGCGGCGAAACCGTCGGCGCCGGCCCCGGAGAGCACGTAGTCGGCCGGGTCGAGGCCGTCGGGAATGCGCACCACGTGCAGCGCCAGACCCATCTTGCGGCCGAGCGAAAGCGCCCGGCTCATGGCGCCGAGGCCGGCGGTGTCGGCATCGAAGCACAGGTACAAGTTCTTGGTGAGCCGCGACAAGCGCTTGAGCTGCTGCTCGGTGAGCGCCGTGCCCATGCTCGCCACCACGTTGTGGGCGCCCGCCTGCACCAGGGCGAGCACGTCGGTGTAGCCCTCCACCACGTACACGCGGTCCTCACGGGCGGCCGCCACCTTGGCCGCGTGCAGCCCAAACACGGCCTCGCTCTTGTGGTAAAGAGGCGTCTCCGGCGAGTTCAGGTACTTGGGCTTCTCGTCGCCCATAGTGCGCGCCCCGAAACCGAGCGTACGCCCTCGATCGTCGGCCAACGGAAACATGATGCGCCGACGAAGCGATCGTTTGGGCGCCCCTGGTTGCCGGGGATCACGAGCCCAGCGTCCAGCAGATCCTTGTCGCTGAACCTCTTGGCCCGCGCGGCCTCGCGCAACGTCTCCCAGCCCGGCAGGCTGTAGCCCAGGCGAAACTGGCGGCACACATCGTCGCCCAGACCACGCCGCGCCAGGTACTCGCGGGCCGGCACGGCCGCCTTGGCATCGCGCAGTACGCGCTCGTAGTACATGGTTGCCTGCTCGAGCAGAGCTCGCGGCCTCTTCGCGGCGGTGGCGTTCCGCATCGCCGCAGGCGCTGGACTCCTCGTACTCCAGGGCGATGCCGTAGCGGTCGGCCAGGTACTCGACGGCAGCCGCGAAGTCGAGGTTCTCCTTCTGCTGCACGAAACGGAACAACTTGCCGCCGGCACCGCAGCCAAAGCAGTAGTACAGCTTCTCCACCGGATTCACGGAGAACGATGGCGTGCGCTCCTCGTGGAACGGGCGGCGACCGCTGAAGTTGGCACCAGCCTTGCGCAACTGGGTGTACTGGCCCACGATCTCGACCATATCGGCGGTGGCCTGCACCTGGTCGATGCTGGCCTTGACGATACGCGCCATCAGGGCCGCTTTCGTGGCTGAGACGGCCGACGCGCGGCCCGCGCGCGCGCCTTATCCTCGGCCTCTACGATCTTCAGCGTGGCGGTCAAGCGCCCGCGCTGCTTGCGCCGGCGGCGCGGCGCGCGCTCGTGGTACTGCCAGTGGTAGTCCAGGTGATCGTAAGACCAGATCAGCAGCACGGTGAGCGCCGCCATCCAGGCGAGATAGAAGAGCGCGAACAGCGCCCACGCCTCGGGGGAGGTGGTTTCGCGCGCCGACCGGACCCCTACGGGCTCGATGTGAGGCAGCTTCATCCAGCCTAGGCCGAAGGCCACCACCGTGGGCAGGCACGCCAGGACGACGAGCCCGACGGTGACCAGGGCGATGACGAGGCGACGGCGGTCCATCGCCTCAGGGGATGGGGGTGAGAAAACGCGCCATGAGCACCTCATCATGATACTCGCTGCCACGACGGAGGTGCGCGCGCCGCAATCCCTCGCGCACGAAGCCGTGCGACTCGTAGAAGCGGATGGCGCTCTGGTTATCGAGAAACACGCTGAGCACCAGCTTCAGCACGCCCTGCGCCGCGGCCCACTCGGCGGCAGCCTCCATGAGAGCGCTGCCCACGCCGAGGCGACGCCACTTCTTGCCGACCGCAATGCCGATCACGGCGACGTGCGGCGAGCTGTGATACGGATCTGGTCGCAAGCTGAGATCGCCGGCGAGCTCGCCGTCGACGGTCGCCACCAGAAGCAGCGCCCGCGGGTCGATAAGGGCATCGCCGATGCGGCGCCGCCATACCCGCGGCCCTACCTGCCCCGGAAGCACGAGCAGCGTCGCCTCCGGCTCGGCGGCGACGCTGTCGACCAGTACAGTGAGCGAGCGCGAGTCGCGCGTACGCGCCTCGCGCACACGCAGCTCGCGCCCGCCCTCAAGCACGGTCGCGATCTCGCCGCCTAGCTTTGCCACGCGGCGGACCCCCTCTACTTCTCGAGCGTCAGCTCGCTGCGCTCTTCCATGGCCGCCTGCGCCGCGGCGAGACGCGCCACGGGAATGCGGAACGGCGAGCAGCTCACATAGTTCATGCCGGCGCGATGGCAGAACTTCACAGTGGCGGGGTCGCCACCCTGCTCGCCGCAGATGCCGACCTTGAGGTTGGCCCGCGAGGAGCGGCCACGCTCGATGCCCATCTCCACGAGCTGACCCACGCCCTCGATGTCGAGCGTCGCGAACGGGTCGGCCGGCCAGATGTCTTTGGCCTCGCTCGTGTAGAGCGGCAGGAACTTGCCGGCGTCGTCACGGCTCACGCCGAAGGTCATCTGAGTGAGGTCGTTAGTGCCGAAGCTGAAGAACTCGGCCGCCTCGGCGATCTGGTTGGCGGTAAGCGCCGCGCGCGGGATCTCGATCATGGTGCCGACCATGTACTCGACCGTGACGCCCTGCTCGGCGAACACCCGCTCGGCCACGGCGCGCACCACGGCGGCCTGGTCTTCGAGCTCCTTCTTGATGCCCACCAGGGGAATCATGATCTCGGGGTGAACGTTCACGCCCTCCTTCTTGACCGTGCAGGCCGCGTCGAGGATGGCGCGCACCTGCATGGCCGTGATCTCGGGGTAGGCCACGCCCAGGCGGCAGCCGCGGTGACCCAGCATGGGGTTGGCCTCGTGCAGGTCGGCGACCTTGGCGGCCACCTGCTCCGCCGTGACGCCCATGGCCGTGGCCACCTGCTGCTGCTCGGCCGCGGTGTGCGGCATGAACTCGTGCAGCGGCGGGTCGAGCGTGCGAATCGTCACC
This sequence comes from uncultured Thermoleophilia bacterium, assembly GCA_963848545.1. Lineage (GTDB taxonomy): Bacteria > Actinomycetota > Thermoleophilia > UBA2241 > UBA2241 > CAIXSE01. The sequence continues at coordinate 8,409 of CAWKEZ010000051.1, read as the reverse complement.
GGCAGCTCGCCCATCACGCGGAAGATGCCGACGAAGTCGTCACGCTGCATGGGCAGCAGCTTCGCGAGCGCCTTCTCGCGATCGGTCACGTTCTCGGCCAGGATCATCTCGCGCACCGCCGTGATGCGCTCGCCGCCGAAGAACATATGCTCGGTGCGGCACAGGCCGATGCCCTGGGCGCCGAACTTGATGGCGTTGGCGCTCTGGTCGGGCTGGTCGGCGTTGGCGCGCACCAGCAGACGGCGCTCGGCGTCCGCCCACTTCATCATGGCGTCGTAGTACTTGAACGTCTCCGACTCCTCGGCTTTCAGGGAGCCCTCGATGAGCACCTGCAGCACCTCGCTGGGCCGCGTCTCGAGCTGCCCCACGATAACCTCTCCGGTGAAGCCGTCGATGGAGAGCCAGTCGCCCTCGTGCACCACCTTGCCGTCGACCGCGATGGTGCGTGCCCGGTAGTCGATGTCGAGCGCCTCGCAGCCCACCACGCAGACCTTGCCCATCTGGCGGGCGACAAGAGCCGCGTGGCTGGTCATGCCGCCGCGGGCCGTGAGGATGCCCTCGCTCACAGTCATGCCGCGGATGTCGTCGGGGCTGGTCTCGATGCGCACCAGCAGACACTCGCCGGCCGGCGTTCTTCATGGCGTCGGCGTCGCCGGCGTTGAAGGCCACCTGGCCGGTCGCGGCCCCGGGTCCGGCGGCCAGGCCCTTGGCCAGCACCCGGCCCTCGGCGACCGCCTGGCGGCGACTCACGGGCGAGAAGATGGGCCGCAGCAGCTGGTTGAGCTGCTCCGGCTCTACGCGCATGAGCGCCTCGTCAGGCGTGATGAGCCCTGACTCGGCCATGTCCACGGCGATGCGGATGGCGGCCAAGCCGGTGCGCTTGCCGTTGCGCGTCTGCAGCATGAAGAGGCGACCCTTCTCCACCGTGAACTCGAAGTCTTGCATGTCGCGCAGCTCGCGCTCGAGCGTCTGGCGGACCTCGAGGAGCTCGGCGTAGGCGGGCGGGAACACGTCGGCGAGCTCGCTCACGGGACGCGGCGTGCGCACGCCGGCCACTACGTCTTCACCCTGCGCGTTCACCAGGAACTCGCCGTAGAACACGTTCTCGCCGGTGGCGGGGTCGCGCGTGAAGGCCACCCCGGTGCCCGACTCGTCGCCGGTGTTGCCGTACACCATGGTCTGCACGTTGACCGCCGTGCCCCAGCTGTCCGGGATGTCGTAGAGGCGGCGGTAGGCCACGGCGCGGTCGTTGTCCCAGCTGCCGAACACGGCCGTGATCGCGCCCCAGAGCTGCTGCCGAGGGTCGTCCGGGAAGTCGTTGCCGGTGCGCTTCTTCACCGCCACCTTGAACTTGACGACCAGGTCTTTGAGGTCGTCGGCGTCGAGCTCCGTGTCGAACTTGACGCCCTTGGCCTCTTTGGCGGCTTCGAGGATCTCCTCGAAGGGGTCGCGCTCGTCTTTGTGCTCGGGCTTGCAGCCCAGCACGACGTCGCCGTACATGCTCACAAAGCGCCGGTAGCAGTCGTAGGCGAAACGTGGGTTGGCGGTCGCCGCGATTACCCCCTGCACGGTGGTGTCGTTGAGACCCAGGTTGAGGATGGTGTCCATCATGCCCGGCATGCTGGCGCGGGCGCCGGAGCGCACGCTGAGCAGCAGCGGGTTGGCGGCGTCGCCGAACGTCTTGCCCGTGTCCTGTTCGAGGGCGGCGAGCGCGGCCTCGACCTGTTCGTCAACTCCCTCGGGGTAGTCGTGATTCGCCGAGTAGTGGTTGCAGACCTCGGTGGTGATCGTGAAGCCGGGCGGAACGGGCAGGCCGATGCGAGTCATCTCGGCGAGGTTGGCACCCTTGCCGCCGAGCAGTTCCCTCATGTCCTTGTTGCCCTCGCTGAACCGGTAGACGTGCTTGGTCATCAGACCTCCTGGTTACTCGCATCCCGCCGCGAAACCTCGCTCGCGGATCGTACTCTTTGTGAAATGTCTCACGTCTGCGCGGAGGGCAGGCGGCTGAATTCGCCGATCTGGCCGATGAGGGTGGTGATAGCCACGAGCTGCGCCAGCCGGTTGGCGCGCACCGCCTGGTCCGGATCCATTACCAGCACGTCGTCGAAGTAGCGATCGACGGCCGGCCGCAGGCCGGCCGCCTCCTTCACGGCGCTCTCCAGCTCCAGATGAGACAGTGCCTCGAGCAGCGGCCCGCGCGCCGCCTCGTAGGCCGCGGCCAGCTCGCGCTCGGCGTCTTCCTTGAACAGGGCCGGGTCGGCGGAGCCGGCCCCGGCCGCGCCCTTGGCGATCGCCGAGCAGCGGTTATAGGCGGTCACCGCGTCTTCGAAGAAGTCGCGTCCGGCGAGCGCCTGGAAGGCCCGGGCGCGGGCGGCCAGCGCCGGAACGTCGCCGGCGGGCGCCGCCAGCGCCGCCTCGACGGCGGGAAACGGCAAGCCCTCGTCCAGAAGCAGCACCTGCAGGCGCTCCCGCACGAAGACGGCCGTCTCGCCGACGATTGCCTTGCGCGAAGCGTCGTCGAGCCCTTGAATGCCCTGCACCTCAAACTGGTCGACGGCCGAGGCCAGCAGCGCGGCCACCGAGAACCTCATGGCGTACTCGAGAGCGATGCGCACGATGCCCATGGCCGCGCGGCGCAGCCCGTACGGGTCGCGTGAGCCCGACGGCTTCTGGCCGGCTACCCAAGCGCCGACGATGTTGTCTGCCTTGTCGGCGATCGCCAGCAGGGCCCCCGGCAGCGTGCTAGGGAGAGGCGCCGTGGCCGAGAGTGGCCGGTAGTGCTCACCCACCGCCTTGGCCACCGGCTCGCCGAGCCCGCCCGAGGCGGCGTAGATGCCAGCCATCACGCCCTGCAACACCGGGAACTCTATGACCACGCGGCTGACGAGGTCGGCCTTGGCCAGCCGTGCCGCCGCCTGCCCCGTCTCGGTCAGCGGAGGCGACGAGCCGTTGCCGCCGCCACGCGCTGCGCCGCTCGGCCCGGCGGCCAGACCCGCCACCAAGCCCTGCAGGCGCCGCGCCTTATCCGCGAGCGAGCCGAGCTTCTCGTGGAATACCACGTCGCCGAGGCGGCCGGCCATGGCCTCGAGGCCCTCGGCCACATCCCGGTCGTAGGCGAACTCGGCGTCGTCCAGACGGCCTCCGAGGACGCGCTCGTTGCCGCGCGTGACCAGCTCGGCCGCCGCGGGATCGCCGTTCGAAACATACAGGAAGGCAGGTAGCAGACGGCCGTCGCCGTCTTTTACCGGGAAGTAGCGCTGGTGGCTCTGCATGGCCGTCACGAGCACTTCTTCTGGCAGTCGCAGGTGCGACGCGACGATCTGGCCCCGGGCCACACTCGGCCACTCCGCCAGGTAGATGGCTTCGGCGAGCACGTCGCCAGGGTCTGACCACCTTCCGCCGAGCGCGGCGGCGTGAGCATCGAGACCCGCCACGATGAGCCGCCGGCGCTCGTCTTGCGAGACGATCACCTTCTGCTCGGCCAGGTGCCGTTCGTAGTGCTCCGCCCTGTCGATCACGACCGGCGAGCCGAGCACCCGATGACCCTGTGTCACGTCGCCCACCGACAGGCCGTAGAAGCTCCCGGCCACCGGCCGAGACCCCAGCAGGCACAGCAGCCAGCGGATGGGCCGCGAGAAGCGCAGGTAGTCGTCCTCGCCGGCCGGACGCTGGCCCCAGCGCATGCCGCGCGCGATCTGCAGACCCGTCACCACGCGCGGCAATAGCGTCGCCAAGACGTCGGCCGCCTCGCGGCGCTCTGCTTCAACCTTGACGACCGCGAACTCGGCGCCGCCGACGGTCTCGCGACGCACATCGTGCGGCCGGGCGCCGCGCGAGCGCGCGAAGCCCAACCCGGCCTTGGTCAGGTTGCCGTCCGCGTCGTAAGCGATCTCGGCCTTGGGGCCGCGAAAGTTCTCTACCTTGGCGATCTGGCGCTCGGGAACGCCGCCGGCGAGCACCGCGATGCGCCGCGGAGACACCAGCACCCGCGGGTCGGGCGCGCCGGGCTCAAGCAGGCGCTCTTCGGCCAGAAGCTGATGCACCAGCCCAGGCGCCGACTCTGACCTCTGGAGCTGCCGCAAGACCGACTCACACACCTTGTAGGGCAGCTCCTCGCAGCCGATCTCGATGAGCAAGGTGCTCACGAGCCACTCCCGGCGACATTGGCGCGCGCCCCGCCGGCGACCTCGAGGTAGAGGCCGGCGACCTTGCGCGCCAGGTCGCGCACGCGGCCGATGTGCATGGTGCGGTCGGTGACGCTGATCGCACCTCGGGCGTCGAGCATGTTGAAGGCGTGGCTGCACTTGAGCACGTGGTCGTAGGCGGGCACCGGCAGACCGGCCGCCAGGCAGCGCTCGGCTTCGGCCTCGTGCTCGCGGAAGTGACGGTGGAGCATCTCGGTATCGGCCACCTCGAAGTTGTAGTGGCTGAATTCACGCTCGTTCTCCTGATACACGTCGCCGTAGGTGACGGTCACCGGTGCGCCGTCTTCGTCCCAGCGCGACCACACCAGGTCGTACACGCTGTCGACCCCCTGGAGGTACATGGCCAGACGCTCGAGACCGTAGGTGAGCTCCACCGTGATGGGATCGAGGTCGAGGCCGCCAAGCTGCTGGAAGTAGGTGAACTGAGTGGCTTCCATGCCGTCTACCCACACCTCCCAGCCCTGGCCCCAGGCCCCCAGGGTGGGTCCTTCCCAGTTGTCTTCGACGAAGCGCACGTCGTGCTGCCGCAGGTTGATGCCGAGCGCCACCAGCGATTGCAGGTAGACGTCTTGGATGTCAGGCGGCGAGGGCTTGATGACAACCTGATACTGGTAGTAATGGCCCAGACGGTAGGGGTTCTCGCCGTAGCGCCCATCGGTAGGGCGCATGGACGGTTCTACGTAGGCGGCCCGCCAGGGTCGCGCGTCGAGGCAGCACAGAAACGTGGCTGGATTGAACGTGCCGGCGCCCACCTCGGTGTGGTACGGCTGCACGACGACGCACCCCTGCTGCGCCCAGAAGGCCTGGAGCAGCTCGATGATGTGCTGGAAAGTGGGAACGGGCCTCACTAGTCCTCCGCGTCGGGGTCGCCGGTCTCGCGGCGAGCGCTCGGCCGCCGATTGTAGCAGGGCGGCCGCCCGGCAGCCAACGGCACCGCATCCGCAGCGACGGTTGTGCGACGCAACGGACTTCGTCAAATGGGTACATTCAGTTAGGGTGGCAGACACGACGGTGTCAGCCACCCGCCGGGTCAGCGCGACGGCGACGTGAGCGCCCCTACCAGGGGCACCGGCGACGCGAGCGCGGCCCGCTTCTGAGGCTGCCGGCCGCGCACCGCTCAATCACGGCCGGCGCCTCTTCTTCTGTGCTACTCGCGGATTCTGTTGTCTATGGTGTATTATGGTATATCGTACACCATGACGCGAGGGATGGGCGCGCTGCGCGCCGAGCCATTGAGGGTTTCTGCCTATTGGCCCGGGGAGTGTGCCAGACGATCTTCTGAACAAGCTAGCCGGGTACGACGACTGGGAAGGGTTGCTCTAATGCGTCACCGGATCGGCGAGAGCCTCTAATGCGCATCCGCGCGCGAACCGTGCTGGTAGTGGCGGCGACGATGCTCGCGCTGACGGCCGGGGCCACGGTCGCGGCCAGCTTCGTGGTGCAGAAGAGCTACACCCGCCTCGAACGCGACGACACCCTCAAGAGCACCCGTCTCGTGATGAGCTGGATGAACCAGCGGTACACCGCGCTGGACAGCGTCGCCATGGGGTACGCGACATCTGACGCGCTGTGTCACTTCGTGCGCTATCGCAACAGGTCGTATGTCGACTCGAACTTGACGCCGACCGTGCTGGGCAAGAACGGCCTCGACTTCATCGCCATCCTCGATCAGTCCGGGCAGCCCGTCTACATCGCCTCCGACATGTACAACAGCGACGGCCACACTACGCCCCCGGCGGGGCTGCTCAAGGCCTTCGCCTCACGTCCCTCGTGGCTGCAGTTCGACTTCTTCGGCCAAAGAGCCCTGGGTCTCATGCTGCTGCCGGACGGCCCCGCCATCGTTTCGGCCCGCCCCATTCTCCCCACCTCCACGTACGGCGTCGTGCGCGGCACCCTTGTGGCGGGCAAGTTCCTGAGCAGCGACCTCGACGGCGAAGCCCTCTACTTGAGCACAGGGCTGCGCGCGACGTGGATGACGTCGCAATCCGGCCAGTTTGCCGCGACCCTGCGCCAGATGAGGTCCGCAAAGGGCACGCCCAGCGACTTGGCAGTCGTGCCCCTGAGCACTTCCACCGTGGCCGGCTATGATCTGCTGCCCGATGTGACCGGCCACCCGGCGCTCATCGTCCAGCTGAAGCTGGCGCGCACCATCGCGGCACAGGGGCGCAGGTTGCTCGCCTACCTGATCGTCGTCCTCGGCGTCTTCGTCGTGGTCAGCATCATCGCGCTCGTCTTCCACCTCGACCGCTCGCTGCTGCGCCGCCTTTCGCGGCTCAGCCAGGCGCTCGAGGAGATTACGTCCTCGGGAGAGACCGCGACGCTCGTCCCCGTGGAGGGCGGCGATGAGATCGGCCAGCTCGAAGGCAACATCAACCGCATGCTGGGAGCCCTCGAGCACTCGCGTGAGGCGCTCAAGGAAGCCGCCGTGAAAGATACCCTCACCGGCCTCGCCAACCGGCGCCGGTTCGAGGAGGAGCTCGAACGCGAGCTGCTCGAGAGTGGCAGGACTGATCGCAGCGGCGCCATCCTGTGGTTCGATCTCGACAACTTCAAAGAGGTAAACGACGTTCTCGGGCACAGCGCCGGAGACGAGCTGCTGGTGCAGTTCGCCGCGCTCCTTCGCGAGCAGATGCGCAAGTACAGCCTGGTGGCCCGTTGGGACGGCGACGAGTTCGCCGTAATCGTTCCCGGGGCTGACGAAAGCGACGGCCAGAGCGCCGCTGGGCGCATCCTGGAGCTGCTCGCCACCCGCACCTTCGTGGTGGCGGGCCGCGAGCTGCGCTTGAGCACCAGCGCCGGGGTCGCAGTCTATCCCCGGGACGGCCAAACCATGGGGCCGCTGCTCGCCCACGCCGATGCCGCCCTGTACTCCGTCAAAGCTACCCGTTCTGGTCACTCTCGCCAGCACGACGGTGAATGCCACGCCCTGCTTGCGTCGGACGACGCGCCCACGGCCGCGGTCCCGCTGCGGCAACTGTCGACACCCTAGGAGCGCACACTGAGGGCGATCGGCGCCACGCGCCGATCGCCCTGCGGGTGTGCGGCATGAAAGGCGATCGGCTGCGGAACGCCGATCGGCACACGGGGAGCGCCTGCGGCCGCCCCGCCCGTTGGGACCCTGTCGGAGAGGGAGCCGGCTGGCTGAGCTGGTGGCGCGCGCGAAGCGCAGCGCCCGCAGGCGCACTCCGGTGTGGTACGCGTAGAGATCGTGCAGGTGACGCAGGGCCTCTTCGGCGGCCGCGGTGGGCTCTGCGCAGCGGAGGTCAGGCAGCGACCGTTCGGCCGCCTCGCGCACCGCGGCGATGGCCTGCGGCGTAATGGGCGTGGCACCCTCGAGGCACTGCTCGCAGACGAGGCCGCCGCGTGCCGACGAGAACCCGAGAGCCATCTCGCCACCACCGCAGGAGGCGCACTGGTCGAACACCGGCATGTAGCCCGCCTCGTACAGCACCTTGAGAAAGGCGCCGAGGAGCAACGGCGTCTGCAGGGCGGGCCCGCGCAGACCCTGGTCGAGCTCCCTGAGCGTGTTGCGCAGCAGGGCGAACACACGCTCCTCGGGCTCGTGCATGGGCGTGAGACCGGCGACCGCCTCGCAGACGACGGCCGCCACAGTGAGCGCCTCGCGGTCGTCACGCAGGCGCAGGAAGACGTCGACCAGGTGCGCCTGGGTGACGGTGTACATGGAGCGGCCGGGGTACAGCACCAGGTCGCAGACATTGAACGGTTCCAGACGGCCGCCCCACTTGGACGTAGTCTTGCGCACGCCCTTGACGACCGCGTCCACACGGCCCATCTCGCGCGTGAAGAGGCGCAGGATGCGATCAGCCTCACCGAGTGGCCGTGAGGCCAAAATAGCGTAAATAACGGGTACATTGGAAGAACTTACAAGAAGCATAAATGTTGTTGCGAGAACTCCTAATAATATCCACACCATTAATAACTTATTACGACCGATTTTTTCTACTGCTTGGTTTCCTAGGAAAGGCTGAAGTCGCTACAGCTAGGTAATGAAAGCCAAATATTATTATTAATTTGGCTGTATCCCAATTGAAGCTGGTTTAGTGCATTGGTAAATAAAATGAACAATGGAAAATACCAAGAAAGGGAATTGAAAATGAGTATTAACGCTGACCGAAAGCCTTTTTGTCGAATGGTAACGCGTAAACTTGGGATAGTCTCTGTCATTTATGCAGTCGTCGTATAT
>CAWKEZ010000050.1:0-14138 GCA_963848545.1 uncultured Thermoleophilia bacterium | reverse complement strand
CGCCCGGCCGGAAGCGAGTGCGTGGGTGCGCTTGTCAGTGGCGCAGCGAATAACGTGTTCGAGGTCATCGCCGGCAAACGGAGCAAGCATAAAATCAAATGCCCCGTGTTCCATCGCGTCGATGTACAGCCCCGGATCGAGGGTCCTCGCTACCACGACGATTTTTGAGGGAACTTGCATCTCGCGCCCGATCGCCAGCAATTCCCGCCAGGAGCCGTCGGGAAGCGTCGTGTCGGTGAAAACGACATCCGGCGGGCTGTCCGTGGCTGTGAGCAGATTTCGCGCCTGCTGACAGGTGTGCGCGCGATGAGTCACGACCTTAAGTTGTTCTAGCGCCTGGCTCAGCGACTGAACCGGTTCCTCATCCATGTAAACAAGCAGCGCCTCAATTCTGTGCTCCATGAAATCACTTCCTTTCCTGCCAGCAAGGCGCGTTGCTCCCTCTGCTGCGGTTTCGCGCCGTGGGGTTAGCCTCACCTTCGCAGTTCCGCACATTTGTGAGGGAAAGTTGACCTCCCTATCGGTCTAACCTCTTATCCATCAAAGCTGGCTTTTCAGAAGGCCGTTGTAGTGCCGACCTACCCTCTTTACAAATGCTGCAGGAAGCTGTCAGGATGCGCGCTGACGATGTTTCTGCGCAGCAAACGTCGATGCAAGGACGGCAAGGAGCACCGCTACTGGAGTGTGGTGGAGAACCGCCGGGTGCGTTCGGGGCGGGTGGTGCAGCGGCAGGTTTTGTTTTTGGGAGAGATCAATGACCGCCAGCAGGGGGCCTGGCGACAGAGGTTGGAGGTATTTGATGAAGCTGAGCAGCGGGCCCGCACGCTGAGCTTGTTTCCAGAAGATTGTGCGATCCCCGCCGACGCGCTGGATGGCGTGCAGGTGAAGTTGCGGGAGATGGAGTTGCGGCGGCCGCGGGCGTTTGGGAACTACTGGCTGGGCTGCGAGCTGTGGCCTGGCCGACGAAACCAACCACGGCGCTCGACGTCACGATCCAGGCGCAGATCCTGCGTCTCATGAAGCAGCTCTCGCGCGACTACGGCTCGGCCATCGTCCTCATCACCGCACGACCTCGGCGTGGTCGCCGGCATGACCGAGCGCATTCTCGTGATGTACGCCGGCAGGATCGTCGAGTCGGCCGCGGCGGCCGAGCTGTTCGCCCACCCTCATCACCCCTACACTGTAGGCCTGCTGCGGGCTCGGCACCGCGCCCTGGACGAGCCGCGCAAGGGATCGCTGCAATCGATCGAGGGTCTGCCGCCCGACCTCGCCCATCTGCCCAAGGGCTGCGCCTTCGCGGCGCGCTGCCTGCTGCGCAGCGAGCAGTGCCGCCAACGTCCGCCGCTCGCGCCGACGACCCCGGGTCGCCTCTCGCGGGGTCTTCACGCCGACCGGCTCATGGCCGCGGTGGCTGTAGCCTGACATGAGCGCCGTGGCCGCCACGAACCACACCGTCACAGCCGACGACAACGGCGAGGTCCTGGTGCACATCGAGGATCTGAAGGTCCACTTCCCGATCACCTCGGGGGTGGTCGTGCAACGCCGCATCGGCGCCGTGCGCGCCGTCGACGGCCTGACCTTCGACATCGTGCGCGGCGAGACGCTCGGCCTTGTCGGCGAGTCTGGCTGCGGCAAGTCCACCACCGGCCGCGCCATCCTGGTGCTCGAGAAGCTCACGGGGGGCCACGTCTTCTACGACGGCGCCGACCTGGCCAGGCTCCACGGCGGCGCGCTGCGCCGCCAGCGGCGGCGGATGCAAATGATCTTTCAAGACCCGTACGCCTCGCTGAACAGCCGCATGACGCTCGGGCACATCGTGGGCGAACCCCTGCTCGTGCACAACCTGCGCCCGCGCCACCGGCGCGAGGACCGGGTCAAGGAGCTGCTCAACCTCGTCGGCATCAATCCAAACACCATCAACCGCTACCCGCACGAGTTCTCTGGTGGTCAACGTCAGCGCATCGGCATCGCCAGGGCACTCGCCGTCGAGCCCAACTTCATCGTCTGCGACGAGCCCATCTCGGCGCTCGATGTGTCGATTCGCGCGCAGATCATCAATCTGTTGCAGAAGCTTCAGCGCGAGTTCGGCCTCACCTATCTGTTCATCGCCCATGACCTTTCCGTGGTGCGCCACATCTCAGATCGTGTCGCCGTGATGTACCTGGGACGCATCGTGGAGCTCGCCGCAACGCCGAACTCTACGAGGGTCCGCTCCACCCCTACACGCAGGCCCTGCTCTCGGCGGTGCCGATCCCCGACCCGGTGGTCGAGGCCCGGAGGCGCCCCGTGGTGCTGGCCGGCGACGTGCCGAGCCCCGCCTCGCCGCCGCCCGGTTGCCACTTCCACACACGCTGTCCGGCGGCCCAAGCAGGCTTGTGCGACGTCGATGACCCCCTGCTGCGCGAGATCAGGCCGGGCCACTGGGCCGCCTGCCACCTCGTGAGCGCGACGGACTATCCGAATATCAGGTCTGCCGAGGGGGGCGCGAACGACGCTTCGTCGCCGACCGCCCGAGCGGCCGGCAACGGGGATGACTCATGAACCAGGTCCCGCCCATCGGCGGCGTAGCCGAGTCAAAGGTCATCTTGGAGGCCTACGGCGAATGGTCCCCGGAAGACGAGATCATCGCGACCCGCGGCACGTGGTCCGAGGTCTGGCGGCGCTTTCGCAAAGACAAGTTCGCGGTCGCCGGTCTCGTGATCATCGCCATTCTCGTCATCGTGGCTGTCGGCGCCCCCTGGGTGGCGCCGCACAACCCGTACACCCAGTACGACAGCGGCCTGACCAGCCAAGGGCAGCCGGTCGCTCCCGGCGCCAAGTTCTGGCTGGGCACCGACACACTCGGGCGCGATCTGCTCAGCCGCCTCTTCTACGGCGCCCGCGTGAGCCTCATCATCGGCGTGCTGGCCAACGGCTTCGCCCTGATTCTCGGTGTCATCTTCGGCATCGTCGCAGGCTACTTCCGGGGCGCGCTCGAGACGTTCGTCATGCGCGCCACCGATGTCATGCTGGCCTTTCCCATACTGCTACTGGCCATCGCCCTGTCATCGGCCATCGCCAAGCCGGGCATCTGGGTGCTCGTCCTAGTGATCGGCGTCGTGTACTGGGCGCCGATGACTCGCGTCATCCACGGCGAGGTGCTGTCGATTCGCGAGAAGGAGTTCGTGACGGCGGCGCGGCTCACGGGCTGCACGAGCCGGCGCATCCTCACGCACCACATCCTGCCCCACCTCGTCGCGCCGATCATCGTCTACACCAGCCTGGGTATCGCCACGACGGTGCTGTTCGAGGCCTCGCTCTCATACATCGGCCTCGGCGTCCAGCCGCCGACGCCCTCGTGGGGCCAGATGATCTCGGACGGCCAGCCGTACATGCTGACCGCGCCCTGGCTGATCGTCTTCCCCGGCCTCTGCATCATGATCACCGTGCTTGCCTTCAACCTCGTGGGCGACGGCTTGCGCGACGCTTTTGACCCGCAGCAACGACGGCGATGAGGGCCGTGAAACGAGAGAGGGGCTAGAGTCGTGGGCAAGTACATCATCCGGCGATTGCTGTGGGCGGTGGTGGTGGTCTTCTGCGTGAGCCTCATCACGTTCCTGCTGGCCTTCGCCATCCCGGCCGACCCTGCCAAGCAGATCGCCGGGCCACACGCGACTCCCCAAGTGTTGATGCAGATCCGCCATCAGCTCGGGCTCGACAAGCCACTGTACTACCAGTACGGGCTCTACATGTGGCACCTCGCACATGCCAACCTGGGCTACTCCTACATCAACCAGCTCCCGGTGATGCAGTCGATCCTGCAGCGCTTCCCGGCGACGGTGATGATCGCCATCTTCGGCATCATCTTCGAGCTGCTCATCGGCATCCCCGTCGGCATGATCAGCGCCCTCCGGCAGTACAGCGTTCGCGACCGCGCCTTTACGGTCTTCAGCCTGATCGGCGTGTCCATGCCGACGTTCTTTCTGGGGATGCTCCTGCTGTACTTCCTGGCCTACAAGGTCAGCCTCTTTCCCAACCTCGGCGCCTATCCGGGCGCCCTCCATCCCTTGTACTTCGTCCTGCCGGGGCTCACGCTAGGCGTCACTGGTGCAGCCTGGTATTCACGCATGCTGCGCTCGAAGATGCTCGACATCCTGAACGCCGATTACGTCAAGGCGGCGCGCGCCAAGGGGCTGCCCGAGCGCACCGTCATCTGGCGACACATCATGCGGAACGCCTGGTCGCCGATCATCACGTTGCTCGGCATGGACGTAGGCTGGTTCCTGGGCGGGGTCTTGGTCGTCGAGATCGTGTTCGGCATCCCCGGCATCGGCTGGCAGGCCTGGCAGGCGATCGAGAACCTCGATCACCCGATGATCATGGGCACGGTGGAGTTCGCCGCTCTCCTCGTGGTGCTCGCCAACCTGGTCACCGACATCGCCTACACCTGGCTTGACCCCGCGGGTGAAGTACAGCTGACCGCCGAGCCGTTCGGGCGCCCCGCCCCCTCATCTGGCGCCGGGACGCCTCGCCACCGCGGCGAAGGCCTCGCCGGCTTTGGCCAGCGTCTCGTCGATGTCCGCGTTCGTGTGCACCAGGCTGACGAAGAGGTTCTCGTACTGGCTGGGGTGGAAGAGCACGCCGCGCACCAGCATCTCCTGCCACCAGCGGGTGAACAGGGCCGTGTTGGCGTACTGCTCGGCGTCGCGCCAGTTGCGGATCGCATGCTCCGTGAACCACAGCTGGAAGACCGTGCCGAGACCCTCGACGCGCACCGCGAGGCCGGCCTGCGCGGCGAGCTCCGCGAGGCCCGCCGCGAGACGCTCGCCGAGCGCCCGCTGGCGCTCGTAGAGGCCGGGCTCGGCGAGCAGGTCCATGGTGGCCGCGACGGCGGCGCACTGCACGACGTTGGCGTTGTAGGTGCCCGAGTGCGAGTAGCGCCCCTCGGCGATCAGGCCCATCACGGCGCGACTGCCGCCCAGGGCGGCCACCGGGTAGCCGCCGCCCAGGCCCTTGGCCAGGGTGGTGAGGTCGGGCGTCACGCCGAACCACTCCTGGGCGCCGCCGCGGCAGAAGCGAAAGCCGGTGATCACCTCGTCGAAGATCAGCAGGGCGCCGCAGCGGGCCGTGGCGGCGCGCAGCAGCTCGAGGTAGCCGGGCTCGGGCAGGATGGCGCCGCTGTTGAACACGGCCGGCTCGGTGATCACCGCGGCGATCTCCGCACCGCGCTCGGCCATGAGCCGCGTAAAGCTCTCGGGGTCGTTCCAGGTGAGCACCACGAGGGTGCTCGGCGAGCTCGGCCGGCACGCCCGGGCCGGCGGCCACCGGGCGCGGATGGGCGGCCGGGCCGGCGAGCGCGGGAGCGACGTGGTTACTCCAGTAGACGGTGTCCTGCCAGCCGTGGTAGTGGCCCTCGAAGCGCACCAGCAGGCGGCGCCCGGTGTAGGCGCGGGCGAGGCGCACGGCGGCCCCCACCGCCTCGCTGCCCGAGTTGGTGAAGCGCACCATCTCGATGCCGGGCACCGCCGCGACGACCTTGCGGGCGGCCTCGATCTCGAGCTCGTAGGGCAGCCCCAGGCAGCTGCCGTAGGCGTTCAGGGCGGCGCACACGGCGGCGGTCACGACGGGGTGGCGGTGGCCGAGGATCATGGGGCCCAAGCCCAGCAGGTAGTCGATGTACTCGTGGCCGTCGACGTCCGTGAGGCGCGAGCCGGCGCCCTGGGCGATGAAGGGCGGGTAGGGGGACCAGCCGAAGGCCACGGTACGGGCACTGCTGCCGGCGCCGCCGGGGATGATCTCGCGGGCGTTCTGGAAGAGCTCGGCGGAGCGTGGGGCCCAGCGCCGAAAGGCGGTCTCAAAGTCCATGCGTTTCCTCAGGAGTCGTGCCCGCACCAGTTACGGCGCCGGCGCACATCGTATGCTGTGCTTGCTTGGTATACTGTCATGTTATAGCCGCATGATAGCCGGTGTATTCCCGTATGCAAGAGGCACAGGTTGAGTAGATGGGCAGGCCAACGACCCGTCGTGGCGAGCGCGCCGCCGTCCATGTAAGCTACCCAGATTGAAGGGCTGTTCAATGAACCTGGGAGGGCGGCGATGACGTTGGGCGCTGGCCAAAAAGACGCCGGGTGCGGCTGCGCACAGTCGCTTGACGGTCGGGTGGCTGGCGGCGTTCGTGGCGCTCGCCGTGCTCCTCGCCGTGTCGTGGCACTTCGCTACGGGCGCGCGCGCCTCGGGTGCGCAGGCCACGGCCCGCGCCGCCGGCAAAGGCACCGTGCTCCACGTTTCGCGCCGGCGACGACTGGCGCCACGTATGGGCACAGCTGCAGGCTCTCAAGGACCATCCGCTGAGCGTCCCGGTTGTGTATCTGCTCGGTGGTTCCGCCGCTCGCGAATGCACCATCGACGACCTTAGTTGGCGCGATCAGCTTCAAGAAGATGGCCGGCATTCGTCTGCGCACCTACAACCTCGGGGCCAGCAACCAGAGCTACGACGACGATCTCAAGATCGTGAGCGAGATGCTGCCCAAGCCGTCGATCGTGTTCATCGGCATCAACCTCGGTCGCTACACGCGCGCGGCACCGGGTACGGCCACGGCCGGCGAGCCGACCTTCGAGGCCGGCGGGGCGAGCGCCACGGCCCATCCTGGACCCCACGGCACGGTCGCACCGTACTGCCAGCACCGCTTCACGGTGTCGCGCATCCTGAGCAATGCGCAGAAGCGCCAAGTGCTGCACACATGGATCGCCAAGACCTACCCGACCTTCCAGGCGCGTTACGCCTACAACGAGGGCCAGCTCGAGGCCGTGATCCAGGCCTGCCTGGCGGCCGGGCTGCACCCCGTGCTCCTCAACCTGCCGCTCAACATGCAGATCATTGGCCGTAGCCTCGATGCGCCGCTGGGACGCTACGGCGCCGACTGCCGCGGCCTGGCCCAGAAGTACGGCATCCCCTACATCGATTTCGTCAACAGCATCGGGCTGGTGAGCGGCGACTTTCGTGATCTCTGGCACTTGGTGGAGCCGGGTCGCGTGAAGTGGCAGCAGAAGCTCTCGCGGGTGGCCGCCAGGCTGCTCAAACAGTACGGAATGACGAAGCCGTCGCCCACACCGTCGCCGACCACGTCGCCCTCGCCGAGCACATCGCCGTCGCCCAGTCGCATCGGCCTCGCCGAGCACGTCGCCGTCGGACACCGCCTCGCCCTCGTCGTCGCCCTCGCCGTAACCAGCGGCGCTGCCGTCACGCCCATGCCGTAGCCGTCGACCACGCCGCCGCCTCTGCCGACACCGTCGCCGGCGACGGCTGCTTCGCACCCTGTCGCCCGCGTGAAAGGAGAGTCGGGCCACCATGGCAAGCAAACCGTTTGTGCACCCCTACATCCCCAACTCGGTGCCGGCCACCAAGAAAGCCATGCTCCGCGAGTTGGGTCTGAGCAGCGTGGAGGAGATCTACGCCGAGATCCCTGCGAGGCTCCGCTGCAAGGTGCCGCTCGATGTGCCGCCGGCGATCTTGGCCGAGCGCGACCTGGAACGTCACTGCATGGACCTCCTCAACAGGAACACCTCGGCCGAGGAGGCGCTCAATTTCTGCGGCGCCGGCTGCTGGCAGCACTACGTGCCGGCGGTGGTGGACGAGGTCATCCAGCGCGCCGAGTTCCTCAGCGCCTACTGCGGCGGCGACTATAGCGACCTGGGCAAGTACATCGCTCGCTTCGAGTTCAACAGCCAGCTCGGCGAGCTGCTCGACCTCGACGGAGTGGCGAACCCCATCTACGACTGGGGCGACGTGTGCGGCCGTGCCTTTCGCATGGCGAGCCGCCTGACGGGGCGGTGGCGCTGCTGGCGCCGCGCACCATGAGCCCCATGCGCCTCGCGGAGGCGCGCACCTTGTGCCAGCCGGCCGTCATGCCCACGCACGTGGCTATCGATTTGGTGGACTACGACCAGGCGACCGGTCGCCTCGACCTCGCCGATCTGCAGGTCAAGCTCGGCGACGATGTGGCCGCCGTGTACTGGGAGAACCCCGGCTACCTGGGCTTCATCGAGGCGCAGGGCGCCGAGATCGTGCGTCTGGCGCACGCCCACGGCGCCCTGGCCATCAACGGCGTCGACCCCATCACGTTGGGCGTGCTCACCCCACCCGGCGCGCTCGGCGCCGATATCGCCTGCGGCGACATTCAGCCACTCGGCATGCACATGCACGCCGGCGGCGGATGCTCGGGTTTCATCGCCTTCCGCGACGACGATCCGCGCTACGCCGAGGAGTGCCCGCTCGAACTGTATACGCTGCTGGAGACCGCGACGCCCGGCGAGTACGCCGTGGCCGAGGCCATCCCCGACCGCACCTCCTACGGCGCCCGCGACCAGGGCAAAGACTGGGTGGGCACGGCCAGCGGCCTTTGGACGATCGCGGCCGCCGTGTACATGGCGGTCATGGGGCCACAGGGCTTCAAGGAGGTCGGCGAAACCTGCCTCGCGCGCTCCCACTACGCCGCCAAATTGCTCGGTGAGATCCGGGCGTGCGGGTCAAGCTCTCCCCGGCGTTCTTCAAGGAGTTCGTGGTGAACTTCGACGGCGCCGGCGCCACCGTCGCCGATATCAACCGCAAGCTGCTGGCCAAGGGCATCTTCGGCGGCAAAGATCTCAGTGCCGAGTTCCCCGTGCTCGGCCAAAGCGCCCTCTACTGCGTGACCGAGTTTCACGGCAAGGAGGCCATCGAGCGCCTGGCCACGGCCGTCGCGGAGGTGCTGGCATGAATGATAGCCACCGCAGGCAAGCTATCGAGGGGGGCAGCGAAGGGGCACCGCTCCGCGATCATGTGACCGACGACGTGCAGGCGAGGCTCGATGAGATCGCCAGGATGCGCCGCGACGGAGGCGTGCTGCGCGACTACCATGCGGCGCGCTGGGACGAACCCCTTATCATGGAGCAGAGCGTGCCCGGCGAGCGCGGCATCTGCGTGCCGCTGGCCGAACCCGAAGTCGCGGCCGCGGTGGGCGAGGCGGCGAGCTACATCCCCGCCGGGATGGCCCGCGCTGCCGCTCCCGACCTGCCCGAGATCAGCCAGCACCAGGCACTGCGCCACTTCTTGCGGCTCTCGCAGATGACCATGGGCATGGATCTGGGCAGTGACATCAGCGAGGGCACCTGCACGATGAAGTACAGCCCCAAGATGCACGAGGAGCTGATCCGTCACCACAAGGCCGCCGACTTGCACCCGCTGCAGGACGAGAGCACCATGCAGGGGCTGCTGCAGATCGTGCACGACTGCGGCGAGTACCTGAAGAGCATCAGCGGCATGGACGCCATCACCTTGCAGCCGGGCGGAGGCTCGCACGCCGTGTACACCAACGCCTGCGTGATGCGCGCCTTCTTCGCGGCCCGGGGCGAGCTGCCGCAGCGCAACGAGATGATCACCACGATCTTCTCTCATCCCTGCGACGCCGCCACGCCTATGGTGGCCGGCTTCAAGGTGGTCACGGTGATGCCCGACGAGAACGGTTACCCTGACCTGGAGGCCGTGAAAGCGGCGGTGTCGGAGAAGACCGTGGGCTGCATGATCACCAATCCCGAAGACACCGGCATCTACAACCCGCGCATCGACGAGTATGTGAAGGTGCTGCATGACGTCGGCGCCCTGGCCTTCACCGACCAGGCCAACGCCAACGGCATCCTGGGCGTGGCGCGGGCCCGCGACGCCGGTTTCGATGCTTGCCACTTCAACCTGCACAAGACGTTCAGCAGTCCCCACGCCTGCGAGGGTCCGGCGACCGGCGCCTATCTCTGCACGGATGAGCTCGCCCCGTTCCTGCCTGTGCCGGTTGTCACCCGCGTGGGTGACCAGTATCACCTCGACTACGACCGCCCGCAGAGCATCGGCAAGGTGCGCGGCTTCCTGGGTAACTGGATGGGGGTCATCCGCGCCTACGCGTGGATCCGCAGCATGGGCGCCGAGGGCCTCAGAGAGGTGGCCGAGATCAGCGTGCTCAACAACAACTACCTCGACAGGCTGCTCATGGGTGTGCGTGGCGTCAGCCGGCCATATGCCGAGGGCCACCGCCGGCTCGATCAGGTGCGCTACAGCCTCGCGCAGCTCAAGGAAGACACCGGTGTGGGCACCGAGGCGGTGCGCGACCGCATGATCGACTTCGCCATCCAGAGTTATTGGATGAGCCACCACCCCTGGGTGGTGCCCGAGCCGTTCACGCCGGAGCCCTGCGAGACCTACAGCAAGGCCGACCTCGATGAGTGGGCGGCGGCCATCAGGAAGATCAGCGACGAAGCGTACTCCACGCCCGAGACCGTGCTGAACGCGCCGCACGCCCAGCCGATAGGCCCGATGCGGCGCCTGGAGGCGCTCGAGGATCCCAAGCAGTGGGCCTTCACGTGGCGCGCGTACAAGAAGAAGATCTTGAAGAGGACGTGATGCAGCGCCGCGCAAGAAGGGCGGCGGCCCCGGCGCGCGCCGTCCGACCGTGGTGACCGTCCAGACGCGGCCATGAAGAAGCTCGGCCTCATCGTCAATCCCGTGGCGGGCGTGGGCGGCCGGGTGGGGCTCAAGGGCAGCGACGGTACTGAGATCGTGCGCCGGGCGCTCGAGCTTGGGGCCGCGCGCGACGCTCCGCGTCGCGCGCGGCTGGCTCTCGAGCGCCTCGCGCGTCTGCGCGACCACTTCCAGATCGTCACGTGGCCGAGAGAGATGGGCGAAGACGAGGCCCGGGCGGCCGGCTTTGAGCCCAACGTGCTGGGCTCTTTCGGCGACCGCTCCACTTGGGCGGGGCACGAGGCTGAGGGCCGTGGCGGCCGGCGGTCGGGCTTCGCCCGTGCCGACTTCGTGATGACCTCCGCGGCCGATACCGTCGCGGCGGCCGGCGCGCTCCTGGACGCGGGCGTGGATCTCATCGTCTTCGCCGGCGGCGACGGCACCGCACGAGACCTCTGCGCCGTGGTGGGCGACCGCGTGCCAGTGATCGGTGTGCCGGCCGGTGTGAAGATCCACTCGGCGGTGTATGCCACCACACCGGCGGCGGCCGGTGACCTCGCCGCCCTCATGCTCGAGGTCCAGCCCGCGGCGGTACGCCTGCGCGAGGGCGAGGTCATGGATATCGACGAGGAAGCCTTCCGCGAGGGCTATGTGTCGGCGCGACTCTACGGCTATATGGTCGTGCCTTATGCCCGCGGCCTTACGCAGAGCGCCAAGGCCGGCGGCGTGGCCGGCGAGGAGCGCGCCCTGAACGACGTGGCCACCGAGGTGATCCGCGGCATGCGCCCCGGCGCGCTCTACATCCTCGGGCCGGGCACCACCACGCGCACCATCATGAGTCGCCTGGACCTGCCCAAGACGCTGCTCGGTGTGGACGCGGTCTGCGACGGCGCCCTTGCCGGATCTGACCTCGCCGAAGACGGCCTCCTGCACCTCCTGGACAGGCACGCGGAGGCGCACATCGTGGTTACCGTCATCGGCGGGCAGGGCCACCTGTTCGGGCGGGGGAATCAGCAGATCAGCCCCGCCGTGATCCGAGGCGCGGGCCCGTCGCGCATCGTCATCGTGGCGACCCGGGCCAAGCTCCTCTCCCTGGAGGGGCGCCCGCTCCTGGTCGACACCGGCGATCAAGACCTGGACGCTGAGCTCAGCGGCTACGCCAAGGTCGTAACCGGCCTCGCCGAGCGCACCATGTACAAGGTGGGGCTTTAGAGCGAGGGGGCGCCCGCGTCGCGGCTTTCCGCCCACCCGCCGCGTAGCGTCCGAGGCCCGGTCGTAAACCTCCACGATTGATAACTTGGCACTGGAATTCGGCGTTGAAGGTTATACAATATCCCTCACCGGAGCTCGTGGAGGGGATTCCATCTGCGCCGCGGGTGTTCTCTCCCTGCGACGCCGTCTCTCTCCACGGATCGTAGTCAGAGACCTCGAGGAGGGGAAGTCGCATGAAGGCGCTTATTGTGGGAACCGGCGGCGTTGGCGAATCCATGGCCCAGATCGCGCAGCGGCGCGATCCCAAGGGTGGATGGCTCGAAGAAGATGGTCCTTGCCGACTACGATCTCGGTAAGGCGCAGGCCGCCGTGTCCAGGCTCAACGACCCGCGCTTCGTGGCGGAGAAGGTCGATGCCAGCGACCCGGCCGGTGTCGCGGCGCTCGCCAAGAAGCACGGCGTCGACATCGTGTGCAACCTCTGCGCGCCCGAGTTCAACCCGCAACTGCTGCAGGCAGCGTTGCAGGCCGAGACGCACTACCTCGACACGGCGATGACCGTCTCCGAGCCCAACCCTTCCGGCGTCGGCGAGTGCGGCGTGAAGCTCGGCGATCACGAGTTTCCGCTCAGCCCCGAGTTCGAGAAGCGCGGCAAGCTCGCCCTGGCCGGCTTCGGCGTAGAGCCGGGCATGGCCGACTACCTGGCGCGCTACGCCGCCGATCACTACTTCGATGAGGTCGCGGAGATCGGCATTCGCGACGGCTCCAACCTCGAGATCCCCGGCGCCAAGGGCATCTCCTTCGGCTTCTCCATCTGGACGACCATCGAGGAATGCACGCAGCCCGCCATCATCTGGGAGAAAGACCGCGGCTGGTACACCGTCGAGCCGTTCGCCGAGAAGGAGATGTTCTTCTTGCCCGAGGGCATCGGCTGGGTGGAGATCGCTCACGTCGAGCACGAAGAGGTCATCTCGCTGGGCCGCACGGCTCACCTTCTCAAGGGCAACAAGAAGGCGACCTTCAAGTACGCCCTGGGCGACGAGTTCATGGAGGCCATCGAGATCTTCAAGTCGACCAACATGGACAAGAAGACGCCCATCAAGGTGAAAGGCGTCGAGGTCGCGCCCCGCGACGTGATCGCCGCGGCCGCGCCTGATCCCAGCGAGATCGGCAAGAACTACGTGGGCCAAACGGCGGCCGGCACCTGGGTACGCGGCAAGAAGGACGGCATGATCCGTGAGGTCTACCTCTACCAAATCGCCGACAACGCCGAGTGCGTCGCCAAATACGGCATCCAGGTCGTCACGGCGCAGACTGCGTTCACGCCGGTCATCACGCTCGAGCTGCTCGGCACCGGCAAGCTGCAAGGCTACAAGGGTAACCCCGAGGCCGGCGTGCACGTGCCCGAGGAGTTCAGTGCCGATGATTACGTGGGCCTCATGAACGCCTACGAGTTCCCCGGCGGTCTGCTCGAGATGGACTCCGAGTACAAGCGTCATCAGGATCATCACGGCCTGACGGCACCGCTCGGGAAGTAGCACCAAGCCAAACCCTCCGCGCGCGGCTCGGCCGGCGGCGGCTAGCGCCGCCGGCCGAGCCTCGCCGACTGGGCTGCACGACCGCCGTGGTGGGCGCGAAGGCGCTCGGCGAGCGCCCTCGCGACAATTGCGCGTGTGCCTTGCCGGCGTGACGCCCTGCGGGCGTTCGTGACAAGATTGACCTGAGCGGAGCGGCTCCCGGTCCGGTGACCGGCGCGGTCTTCAAAACCGTCTGCGGGGCGATGCTCTCGTCCTGGGTGGGTTCGACTCCCATGTCGCTCCGCCAACGGTTGCAACCTGCTTCTCTCGGCACGCTCACAAGCCACAGCCCGCTCGCATAATCCCGGGCGTCGCTTTGGGGTCGGTTTAGGGTCATTTCCAAACGCTAACGGCCCGAGCGGCAGGATGGACACAGGAGCTCGTTGCCGCTCACACGCTTGGAACTGGCGACTGATCGGCCCGGTGCCGGTTCTCGTTGGGGTGAAGCGGCTGTCCCGCTATCCCAGCGCCGATGGCTTGGAGAAGAAGTGCGCCCAGCTCATCCACCTGGACCGGGGCTCGAATTCCACCACCTCCGCCATCGCGCAGGGCTGCCGCCCCCTCTTCCCCTACAGAACGCTGAGCGGCCGGCTCGTCGGGCTCGTGCTCCCGGCCCAAGCGGCGGTCGGCGCGGAGTAGGCATTGAACCGGTACTTGCCCCTTTTACTCAGCTTGAGCTTGAGCGAGTAGCGGCTGATGCCGCCTTTGTCGGCGTTCGTCGCCGGGAGCTGTTCGACGTATGCCCAGTGGCGACCCACGTGGCGGTAGACCTTGACTGTCACGGTCTTGCCGCCAGCGGGGAACTGCGGGGTAAGGGTCCCACTGACGATGAACGAACGCCCTGCCCTGACAGATGTCGGCGCCGCCGGCGCTCCTAGCACCGGGGCGC